>JBPCSC010000407.1:0-6723 GCA_051007495.1 Methylococcaceae bacterium
TTTAAGGGATGCCCCTAACCGGGCATCCCTTTTTTTGTCCCGCATTATCTCAATCTGTGTTTGAGCTGCACGCTAAAAGACGGATGCGTAGCAGACTTTCCGCGATTAGCCATAAACAAAGCACTAAGGCACTATCCTTGGCGTGTTGTGTAGGGAATGAATGCGCCAGAAACCACTAACCGTAATATCCGCGATACCAGTCCACGAATTGGGCAATGCCGGTTTCTATGGGAGTGGAAGGAGAATAGCCGACATCCCGCATCAAATCGTGTACATCCGCGTGCGTATCCAGCACGTCGCCGGGTTGCATGGGCAGTTCGTTACGCAAGGCTTTTACACCTAGAGCCTCTTCCAGCACCGCAATAAAACGGGTGAGTTCTACCGGTTGGTGGTTGCCAATGTTGTACAGTCGGTAAGGGGCCAGGCTGCTGGCCGGATCAGGCCGATCGCTCTGCCAGACCGGATTGGGGGCGGCCACCCGATCCAAAACCCGAATGACTCCCTCCACGATATCGTCTATGTAGGTGAAATCGCGGCGATGATGGCCGTGGTTGTAAAGGTCTATGGGTAAACCCGCCAGAATGTTGCGGGTAAATTTGAACAGTGCCATGTCGGGCCGCCCCCAGGGGCCGTATACCGTGAAGAAGCGCAAACCGGTGGTGGGCAGCGCGTACAAATGGCTGTAGGTGTGGGCCATCAACTCGTTGGCTTTTTTGGTGGCGGCGTACAGGCTGACCGGATGATCGACATTATCGTGCACGGAAAACGGCATGGCGGTGTTGGCCCCATATACCGAACTGGAAGAGGCATACACCAGATGTTCAATCTTATGGTGTCGACAGGACTCAAGCACATTGCAAAACCCTAGCAGGTTGGACTCTATGTAGGCATGGGGATTTGTCAGGGAATAACGGACTCCGGCCTGAGCGGCCAGATTGACAACCCGATCAGGCCGATGATGAGAGAACACCGCCATCAACTCATCACGGTTCTCCAGGCCAAGGCGTATATCGGTGTATCCGGGTTGATGGACAAGGCGATCCAGACGCGCCTGTTTCAGGCTGACTTCGTAATAATCGTTCAGATTATCTATCCCTATCACATCATCGCCCCGCTTCAGCAAAGCGGCGGATAATGCTGCGCCGATGAATCCGGCAGAACCCGTAACCAGTATTTTCATTGTGTTGATAACCTGTCGGTATCCGTGTAAAGGGCCAGATTCTATAGGAATAATTGGTCTACAGAGAAGGTGCGAGCTGAGGTTAAAATGTGCCCCCTGACATCCTGCCGTTCCAGCGCGACCGTGCGGGCTGGAAGGTTTTCAACCCTGAACAGATACGCACCGGGTCGGCGTAGGTCGCATTGATGTTCGGTATAAATCAGTGCTGACACGCTTCAAACACCGGCTCGACGATTAAAACAACAACATGCAAAAGCCCATCACATCACAATTTGACCTTAATGACCTACCCCGGCACGAGCGTTTTGCCGTGTGGAAAGAGAGCATCTCGGTTTTGTTTGAGGTCAGCCTGAACGACAAAGAGGCCGCAGGCGAATTCACCAGTCAGTTAACCACTTGTCACATGGCTTCCATCCTGTTTGCCAACTCCAGCAGCAAGGCCCAGCAGTTTCAGCGTACGCGCCAAAAAATAGCCCGGGATGGGCTGGATCATGTGCTGGTGCAGGTTTATCGGAAAGGCTGCAATGTGGGGGTCTGCGGAAAAACCAACCTGAATGTCCGCCCGGGCGACCTGATGTTTCTGGATTTAGGCCAAACGGTGGACACCCGAACAGACGATTACGACAACCTCACGCTGGTGATTCCGCGCCAGACGTTGGAGCCATACTGCCCGGATCCGGGCTTTCTGCACGGTCAAGTGTTGAGCGGCCAATCCGTATCGGGCCATCTGTTGCGTACCCATATCGAATACCTCTGGAACAACCTGCCCACGGTCACGATGCAGGAGGTTCCAGCCATCGTGACCGGTCTGGCCACTTTGGTTTCTGTTTATTTTGGTGCGCTGCCTGCACCTGAACATCTTCCTGAGATTCAATCGAACAAGCTGGAAGCCATCAAAGACTACATATCCAACCACCTGGCCAATCCCGACCTGACACCGGACAAACTGGCCGCCCGGTTTTTTATGTCTCGCGCCTCACTGTATCGCCTGTTTACCCGGGAAGGGGGCCTGGCCGCTTACATTCGTCAAGAACGCTTGGATCGGGCCTTGAGATTACTCGGTCATCCGGCCCACAAGCATCGTTATATCTCGGACATTGCGGCCTCAGTAGGTTTTTATGACGATGCGCATTTCAGCCGCTTGTTCCACCGCACTTTTGGCATCACACCCAGCGATGCCCGCCAAACTTTTCTGATGGATGAGTCGCTCGCCATCATGGGCGAAAGCGGGTCACTGGATCGCTCGTATGAAAAATGGCTGAAATACCTGTAAGTTGAAGGCGATTGCCGCATCATCGCCAGACAAGCCCATGTCGCCAGGCCCTTGCAGCGAACAGCCACAAACCGGTCGGCGGTATTACCGGCACCGAGCCAGCACGACAATTGCCCGCCTGGGTTCGGGTTACGATCCTCCGTCCGTGAGGTATCAAGTTTGGCCTGATGGTTCAACGCGCTGCGTTTTTACAGTAGGATGACATCCTGGATCACCTTATTTCGGCCTTAAGCCATGTCATCACAATACTACGACGTCATCATCATCGGGAGTGGAGCCGCTGGTCTCAGCCTGGCTTTAAGGCTCGCCGAGCAGACGCGGATAGCGGTTTTGTCCAAGAACGCCCTCAGGGAGAGCAATACCCTCTACGCTCAGGGCGGAATTTCAGCCGTATTGGATGCTGAAGACTCCATCGAATCCCACATACAAGACACCCTGCAAGCCGGAGCAGGGCTGTGCCGTCCCGACACCGTAAGAATGGTCGTGACCGAAGCCCGCGAATGTATTGAATGGCTGCTGGCCCAAGGTGTCGCCTTCACGGAAATTGAAGGAGAGAAGGGCAGTAGCAACCTGCACCTCACCCGAGAAGGCGGCCATACTCATCGCCGGGTAGTTCATGCCGCCGATGCCACCGGTCTGGCCATAGAAAGTTCGCTGGAAGAACGCACCCGTTCCCACACCAACATCGACTTATACGAATACCACAACGCCGTTGACCTCATCACCACCCATAAACTGGGCATGGGAGGCCGGCGGGTGCTGGGTGTATATGCGCTGAACACCGAAACCCAGAAAGTCGTCACCTTGTCGGCACGCGTCGTGGTGTTGGCAACGGGCGGGGCAAGCAAGGCCTATCTCTACACCAGCAATCCCGATATCGCCACCGGTGACGGCATAGCTATCGCCTGGCGGGCCGGGGCCAGTGTCGCCAACATGGAATTCATCCAGTTTCATCCGACCTGCCTATACCACCCCGAGGCCCGTTCCTTTTTGATTTCTGAAGCTGTGCGGGGCGAGGGTGGGCGTTTGCTGCTACCCGATGGCACCCGGTTTATGGAGCAGTTCGATGCCCGTATGGAATTGGCCCCGCGAGACATCGTAGCCCGCGCCATAGACCACGAAATGAAACGTCTGGGTATTGATTGCGTTTACCTCGACATCAGCCATCGACCGGCAGAGTTCGTACGGGAGCATTTCCCCACGATACACGCCCGGTGCATGAGTCTTAATATAGACATGTGTTTGCAACCCATACCGGTCGTTCCGGCGGCGCATTATACGTGTGGAGGGGTTTTGACCGACCTGCGCGGACGTACTGATCTGGAAGGATTATATGCCGTAGGTGAAACCGCCTGTACCGGATTACACGGTGCCAACCGCATGGCCAGTAATTCCTTGCTGGAGTGTCTGGTATTTGCCAAACAGGCCGCAGTCGATATTCTCCGCATATTGCCTGAAACCCCGCCGCCACCACCATTACCTGACTGGGATGCCTCGCAGGTAGCCGATTCTGATGAAGAAGTGGTGGTATCACATAACTGGGACGAGATTCGCCGGTTCATGTGGGATTATGTCGGGATCGTCAGAACCGACAAACGTTTGCAACGGGCGTTACGCCGGGTTGAATTGCTGCATCATGAAATCGCCGAGTATTACTGGAATTTCCGGGTAACCAGCGACCTGCTGGAACTGCGTAATCTGGCCATAGTATCAGAACTCATCATCCGTTCGGCCTTGTCCCGCAAGGAAAGCCGTGGTTTGCATTATACTTTGGATTACCCTCAGGCCGACGACAGCAAACCCGCAGTAGAAACCCTGCTCAAACGGCAGTTAACGGGTGGGTTTATATTGAATTGAGGAATGCAGGAATAGATTTTTAGTCTACAAACTGGCACCGGATTATCATGAAAATAGTTGCCCTGCTAACGGTTCGCAATGAAGAACTGTACTTAGCCCGCTGCTTGCAGCATTTGCATGAACAAGGCATTGCAACCTGCGTCATTGATAATGATTCCACAGATGCCAGCCTGGATATAGCCCACGCCTATAAGGCGCGAGGGGTTTTTCGTATTGAGCGGCAAGCCTATCCGGGTTATTTTGATCTAGTGGCCCAACTAACCAATAAAGAACATCTGGCTCGAGACATCAATGCCGACTGGTATATTCATCTGGATGCCGATGAAATCCGCGAAGCCCCCATAAAAGGCCAGACCCTGCACGAGGCTATTTGTGCCGCCGACCGGCAGGGGTTTAATGCCATCAATTTTGACGAATTTACCTTTTTGCCACCCGCAGGTTCAGAATCTTTTGAAGCCACGGATTACGTGGACACCATGCGCCATTACTATTTTTTTCAGCCTGGCCCATTACGACGGGTGAACGCCTGGAAAAACACAGGCCAAACCATTGATCTGGTATCAAAAGGCGGACATCAGGTATTGTTTGAAGGGCAGCAGATAGACCCTGAAAACTTCATCATGCGCCACTATATTGTTTTAAGCCCCCGGCACGCCATCGCCAAATATACCCGAGAGCGGGTTTATTCAGAGACCGAAATACGCGAGCGCCGCTGGCATGGAGTGCGGGCGCGGTTTACTGCCGACAAACTCAACCTGCCCGAATCATCCCGAATGAAATGTATTGATACAGGCGTGTGGGATCGCTCCGATCCCTGGCTCAAACATACATTTCTGGGCGATTTACCGGAGTACCCATGCCGGAAACCCTGATTAAACCCATGCCGTTTATCGTAGGCGTACACCGCAGCGGCACTACATTACTCCGCATGATGCTGGATGCGCATCCTGAACTGGCTATTCCAGCGGAAACTCATTTCCTGATTCGCTTGCTGGATAATACGGGAGAATGGTCCAGGGAGGCCTTTCTGCAACTACTGACTCAATCGCGTAACTGGGTTGATTTCAGTGCATTCGCAGAGGATTTTTGTGCGGAGATTCGCGCCATGCCGGAATTTGATCTGCGCTCGGGGTTACGTCTTTTTTACGCCACTCATGCCCGGGCGTGTGGAAAACCCGGATACGGGGATAAAACCCCGCGTTATCTCACGGTTATGGCCGGTATTCAGGAGATACTGCCGGAAGCCCACTTCATACATATTATCCGCGATGGCCGTGATGTGGCTTTATCCAGTCGTCATTTGTGGTTTGGGCCGGGTAATGACCTGGAAGCCCAGGCCCATAACTGGGTCAATCGCATTACTGCGGCCCGTGCCCAGGCCGAGTATCTTCATCATTATCTGGAAATTCGTTACGAGCATCTGGTAACGGAGCCTGAAGCCTGTCTGGAACACATCAGCGCGTTTCTGCAGTTATCCCCTGATCCGGCCATGGCGACCTACCCGCAGCAGGCCGCTGCTCGTATGCAGGAATGGGGCGATCATCTCAACCCCGACGGCAGTGTATTCGCCAGTGCCGAGCAACGCCGAGCCATACACCATCGCGCCACCCAGGCACCAGACCCAACCCGAATCGGCGTTTGGCGTAGCGAGTGGTCTGCCGACGAACGCCATTGCTTTGAGCGCGTCGCCTTGGCCTTGCTGAATGATTTAGGTTATGAAACCTGATTTCTGCTGATGAAAACGCCTATGAACGTGGCGGTTATCACACCTTATTACCAAGAGTCTGGCGCATTACTCAGGCAAGGCCATGAGAGCGTGCTGAATCAAACTTATCCGTGTCGGCACGTATTGGTTGCCGACGGGGTTCCGCAGGACGAGTTATCTACCTGGGAGGCGGATCACCTGCTATTACCCAAAAGCCACCACGACATAGGCTCCACCCCCCGATTGATAGGCTGTTATCACGCCATAGGCCTGGGTTACGATGCCGTGGCCTTTTTGGACGCAGACAACTGGTATCGGGAAGATCACATTGCCACACTGGTGGAACTCGCCGTGGCTAACGCGGCGGGGTTTGCTTCGTCGGGTCGCATGCTGTGTCGGCTGGATGGTTCCGAGATGGCCGCCTGCCCGACGACCAACCCTGAACGCTTTATCGACACCAGTTGCATGATGTTCTTGCGCCCGGCTTTTTTTATACTCTCTACCTGGGTATTGATGCCCGCCTACGGCCACCTGATTGGTGACCGGATTATGCTGCAACGGGTGCGGCAATCCGGTATTAAAACAGTGCATCATCCCGAACCCACCGTGTATTACCGCTGCGGTAAGGCGGGCATATACCGCTCTTTGGGCGAACCTATACCCCCGGGCGTACAAAACCCACCCGATTACCAGACGGCGTTCAGGCTG
>JBPCSC010000408.1:0-2663 GCA_051007495.1 Methylococcaceae bacterium
TTTTTACCCAAACCAAAATGAGGATTATATGAAGAATTTTGCCTTTATCAGTAGGCACGAGCCTACAACAGAGCAAACTGGACTTTCCCTCCTGAGCGGAATCAATTTGATTCCGGTTGGAGACAGGGACGGGTTCAACATGGAACAGGACGAGCTGGACGAGCTGGCGGAGTACGACGGCGTGATAATGGTCCATCTTGGAATGGGCCTGGCGTTCGTTCGGCATTGCCGCGAAGCAGGAAAAAACTGCGTTATCGGTGTGTTTGAAAACGGGTCACGCCCTGGCCCTGATGAAAAACCACAATTTGTTGCAAAGGAACTGCGCTTCTATTCGTTCAAATTCAAATAACAACCACCCTTTTTCTCGGGGAGAACCGAATGAGTACCATAATCACGCCTAAAACAGGCGTTATGAAGATGGAAGATAGCGATTACTTCGCTATTGATGCCGTCAACGCGTCCAAATTAAAGCAGTTCCGGATCGCACCGGTACTGTCCCAAATGGCCACTGAAGAAACCGCTGCCATGAGCATGGGTTCTCTGATTCATTGCGCCATTTTGGAGCCCAATGAGATAGAAAAGCGTTACTTAATAACGGATATTGAGCGGCGCGGAACCAAGGCATGGGATGCCGAAGAGGCAGCGGCCACGGCAGAAGGGAAGGAAATGATCAAGCGAAAGGACATGGAGCAAGCCCTGTTTATGCGGGATGCGGTGTGGGCAAACGCCACGGCCAGGGAGTGCCTGGACGGGGCGGAGACGGAAATAGCCTGCCTCTGGCAAGACGAAACAACAGGCCTGGCGTGCAAAGCCAAGGCCGACGCAATCAACAGAAAGCTGGGGTACATCATTGATGTAAAAACCACAGTAAGCGCCCACCCGGAAGAGTTCTCAAAGCAGTTCTCTCGCCTGGGGTACTGGCTGCAAGAAAGCTGGTACCGCTGGGGCTTCGCCGAAAACGGCTTTGGCGAACTCGTAGGGGACCCGACGCCTTTCCTTTTTATCGCGATTGAAAAAGGGACAGGACTCGTAGCCACGTACGAGATGACCAGGGACGATCATTCCAAGTCTTACAAGGAGCTGTACCGCTTGCTGGAAGGATATAGCGAATGCACCAAAACCGGCATTTGGCCCGGCTATCCAGACTATAGCGTAATCAACCTGCCTGCATGGGCCATTTAATAACCGGAGCAAAACATGATGATCCAAGACTTAAGAAAAACAACGGCGGCACCCGCCAGGCGCAGCAATAATCACCCGGTTGAGTACGATGCTCAGCCGGCGCAGTCGGTGGCGCAACTGCCAAAAGTTGGAGTGGGATTGATGGATTTACAGAGCTTTGAACTCATCCAGCGAGCGGCCAAACTGCTCGCATCAAGCACCTTGGTGCCAAAAGAGTACCAGGGGCAGCAAGGGCTGCCCAACTGCGTCATTGCCTTAAATATGGCCTCGCGCATGAACGCGGATCCCTTGATGGTAATGCAGAACCTCTACCTGGTGCATGGCCGCCCCAGCTGGTCAGCGCAATTCCTGATCGCCACATTCAACCAGTGCGGCAGGTTTTCCGCTATCCGCTACGAGTGGACGGGCAAAAAAGGAGAAAAAGGCTGGGGCTGCAAAGCCTTTGCCACAGAAAAGGAAACCGGTGACCGAATCGAATCCGCCGCCATCACCTGGGAGCTGGTCCAAGCCGAAGGATGGGACAAGCGCAACGGATCAAAATGGCAAACCATGCCAGAGCAAATGTTTATGTACCGGTCAGCGGCCTGGTTGGTTAGGGCGTACGCGCCTGAGCTGTCTATGGGGCTGCACACAGCCGATGAAAACTCGGACAGGATTTACGAGGCCGAGGCCAGGGAAGACGGCAGCTACGCTGTTCCTTCACCTGAACCTGAACCTGAACCTGAGCAGTTTAACGCTTCCGAAAAAATGGATGAAAATGCCGAAAAACAGACGGTTGATACCCAAACAGGAGAAATTTTTGGGTTAGAAAAAACGGCTGAGGAAATAGTGGACTCAATAAAAAGCCGTATACAGGCAGCAACATCTACAAATGAAGTAGACGAAATACTCGATTCCACCAGGTCATTATCCGGGCTTACCCGGATAATGAAAAACGGCCTGGTAAAACTCGCCTCTGAAAAAGCGGCCACATTCTGATGTGCGTCCTGGAAGAGATAGAGAGAAATGGGCCTATTTCGCTCAGCGAACGCCTCTGTGCAAGTTCGCCGAGCGAAATAGGGAAAGACGTTGACATATTTAATGGCAGAGGTGGTAAGTGACCAAAGACGTAATAGAGTATTTACGATACATTGCAGTGCTTGAAGATGCAATGTCATTCAGTGAATTAAGTGGCGTACAACAGCACCGCCCGCAACGATTGAATAAGGTATTTTCAACAAATGACGTACTGTCCGTCGCCTTAGATAATATAGATTATCTGGCTTTTATAGACTCACCAACTAAAGACAGCCAGGATAAGAAAGATGAGTGAAGTATATGATTTACCACCTGATGAGTTAGTTAACAAGGAAGAACTACAGGTTAAATACCTTGACTTACAAAAAACCAAGGGCAACTAAAATGATGGAGGCTTCTATTTTGTGCCTGTCATTGGCGGTGTCAAGGGAAGCCGGAGGTGAGCCTAAGCCGGTGCAGGTTGC
>JBPCSC010000409.1:0-2733 GCA_051007495.1 Methylococcaceae bacterium
TGGGTCACTTATTCCAATAACTCTCAATCTCCGGTGGATAATATAAAACAGCGCAACTTGTTTTGAACAACTTCCCCTCACCCCCCCCATCCCTCTCATCCAACCCCCTACCACCACTCATGACTCCCACCTACGATGCCGCCTCCATAGAAGTTTTATCGGGGCTGGATCCGGTACGCAAACGTCCCGGAATGTATACCGATACCACCCGGCCTAACCATCTGGTACAGGAGGTCGTCGATAACAGCGTGGATGAGGCTTTGGCAGGGTATGCCAAAAGCATAGATGTTCGCTTGCTGGCAGATGGCGGAGTAGAAGTTCAGGACGACGGTCGGGGGATGCCGGTGGATATACACCCGGAACAAGGCGTTTCCGGGGTTGAGGTGATACTGACCCGTCTGCATGCGGGCGGCAAGTTTTCCGGCAAGAATTACCGTTTCTCGGGTGGATTGCACGGGGTTGGGGTGTCGGTCGTCAATGCCTTGTCCAACCGCTTGACCGTGCATATTCGCCGGGGCGGCCAGGCCTACACCATGCAGTTTGCCAACGGCGACAAACAAACCGAACTGACCGCAGTGGGAACCGTCCCCAAACGGGAAACCGGCACCACCGTCAGCTTCTGGCCGGATCCGCGCTATTTCGATACCCCCAAAGTGTTGCTCAGCCGCCTCAAGGCTTTGCTCCGAGCCAAAGCGGTGCTGTGTTCCGGGCTTAAAATCAGCCTGTGTGATGAGGCCAGCGGCGAAACTGAAACCTGGCATTATCAGGATGGCTTGCCGCAATACCTTACCGATCGCATTGGCCAGTCCGCCTCACTTCCGGAAGTGCCTTTTACCGGTTCGCTGGAAGGTCAGAACGAAGCGGTCGAGTGGGCGGTGATCTGGTCGGCGGAAGCGGGCGAACTGGTAACAGAGAGTTACGTTAACCTGGTGCCTACGCCGCAGGGCGGCACTCACATTAACGGGCTAAGAACCGGCCTGACCGAAGCACTGCGCGAATTTTGCGAGTTCAGAAGCCTGATGCCCAGAGGACTCAAAATTGCCCCTGAAGATGTATGGGATCGCTGTCATTACGTGCTGTCGGCCAAACTTCAGGAGCCTCAGTTTTCCGGTCAAACCAAAGAACGCTTGAGTTCCCGTGAATGCGCCAGTTTTGTGTCGGGCGTGGTCAAGGATGCGTTCAGCCTGTGGCTTAACCAGCACCCGGCCATAGGCGAGCGGATTGCCGAATTCATCATCGAGATTGCCCAGAAACGGCAAAAAGCCAGCCGTCAGATTACCCGTAAAAAAATCACCTCAGGCCCGGCCTTGCCCGGCAAACTGGCTGACTGCACCGCTTCAGATTTGCAACTGACAGAACTATTTCTGGTGGAGGGCGATTCCGCCGGCGGTTCCGCCAAACAGGCGCGTAACAAGGACTACCAAGCCATCATGCCCTTGCGGGGCAAAATTCTGAACACCTGGGAAGTCGATTCAAACGGCGTGCTGGCCTCACAGGAAGTACACGACATCAGCGTCGCCATAGGGGTGGATCCGGGTTTGTCTGAACTGGGCAGCCTGCGCTACGGCAAAGTGTGCATATTGGCCGATGCCGATTCCGACGGCAATCACATTGCTACCTTGCTGTGTGCTTTGTTCGTGCGGCATTTTCGTCCTCTGGTTGCAGCAGGCCATGTGTTTGTGGCCATGCCGCCGCTGTATCGCATTGATGTCGGCAAACACGTTTACTATGCCCTGGATGAGGCGGAGAAAAGAGGCGTACTGGATCGTATCGAAGCAGAGCGGATTAAGGGCAAGATTAACGTCCAGCGTTTCAAGGGATTGGGTGAAATGAATCCGTCCCAACTCAGGGAAACCACCATGAATCCTGACACCCGCCGACTGGTACAACTAACGCTCTCTGAAGATGCTGCTCCAGACGCCTGTCTCGATATGCTGCTGGCTAAAAAACGATCCGCAGACCGCAAGGCCTGGCTGGAACAAAAAGGCAATCTGGCTGAAATCTGAGCGGGCGGGCATCCTGGCCCCTCAGTGTCACTTTTTTTTACGATTCCCCGCCAAGCCTCCCGCCCCATCACCCCTCATCCCTGTTTCTGCCTGATTTGCCGGGCATTGGCACGTTATCTGTTTACAAGAACACTGCGGAACGGCACTCGCCGATCTCGCTTTTTTCTTCAACTTTAATGTGAGGGATTCACTTATGAACAGGAATGTACTACTGACAGGAATTACTCTGGCGTTCGCGCTGGTCAGCCAGTCGGGTCTGGCCGCCAATGCCAACACCACTCAAAAGGGCAGCCTTCTGATGTATCCCAAAATCGATGTGCGGAACGGGGTTTCCACCTGGGTGCGTCTGGTCAATGACAGCAAGACACCCGTGACGGTGAAGTGCTACTACATGGACGTAGAAAAGCACCGGGTGGATTTCGAATTTCCCCTGACCAAAAACCAACCCATGATCTTTGATGCTGCAACCGGGGAAGGGCCTAGCCGTTCGGTCAACGCCTTTCCGGAAGGGGCGAACTATCCGGGCTATGGTGAGCTAATCTGCTTTGCGGTCAGTGATGATGGCACCCAGTTGCGTGATTACAACCAGCTTAGCGGAACGGCAACGGTGGCAGATGCCACAAATGGAGCTTCCGAATACAGTGCCTGGTCGTTCCGTTACAACGGCAATGGCTCGCCACCCAGTGGACCCAATGGCGGCCCGAATGGCGGCCCCAAGGGCCCTGGC
>JBPCSC010000410.1:0-10406 GCA_051007495.1 Methylococcaceae bacterium
GAGCCAGACGCACCAACACCGCCAATGCCCCCCCCAAAAGCGGCAGCAGTAAACCCGAACGACTCAACAAGGCAAGCCCGAGCACAACACCTGCAAGTGCTAACATCTGGGTGCGGCGTTTTTTGCGGAGGTGGGGATCAGAAGCACCCTGAACGTAGTGTCGGATACTATAGAAAGCCAATCCCAGAAGGGCGATGACTAAGAGTAACTGTATCAAGCGGGTGGGGGATTGGTCAGTTGTGACAACAGGCCACCGGGATCGTGGCTGATTTTTCTAAGTGCCTCCATGCCTCCTGCCGCATAAGTGGCCACTGCGGTAAGCAGTTCCCGTAATTGCCTTGCACTGCCGGCATCAAACCGACAGCAAGCCCCACGGGTCAGACGGGCTATCTGGCGGAATGCCCGCTCGGCCTCGGGATTTCGACCTTCCAGAAACATAAAAGCCCGCACCCCGATCAAACCCAGTTCACCGGCGGTGCGGCAGAGACGGTCTATGTCTTCTTCTACGCAGTCACCGACAAAAACCAAAGCATCAACCCCATTGAGACGGGCTTCAGCGAGCGCGTGCTCCAACACCCTTAGTATCTGGGTTTGTCCACCCAGACACTCCACCTGAGCCATTTCTTTCAACAGAATGTCGGAATCGACAACCCATCGGGTGCCATGAAATTCCGCCAATCCCCGATAATGGCAAACCTGCATGGTCAAGCCCCCCAAAGCCGCTGCTGTTTTGAACATATCGGCCTGAATGTGCCGGGCGATGTCCCATGAGGCTTCTCGACTGGCGGTTGCATCCAACCCAAACAGCAACCGCCCCGGTGTTTGTTTGGGTGAAACAACCGGCATGGATTTCAACTGAGCCAGAAAGGTATCGACTTCGGTCGCTGAGGAGCGTGAGGTCAGCGAAGCGGAGGCTTTGATCATGCGCCGGGCAATTAAACCCTGACGTTGATCGTTTGCCCGCCTTCGGGTATTTCGTTAACCGGTTCAACCGCGGTGGCCAAGTCAACATCAACCTGACCTTCTTTCTGCATCAGATCGCTGGATAACTTGGCGGCTGAAATTTCATGCTCGTGGGTCATCTTGTTTTGCTGTATGGCTTGAGCAACGCCCACTAAATTGGTGATGGAATCGATCATGGCAAGGTACTCTTGAGTTTGCATGGAAAAACCCCCGTCGTGTGTTTAGCGTAACCGGGATGAGAGCCACTGTTTCGACTGGGCAGGGGGAATCCTGAATCTAAGCGCGACCCTCGGAAAGTAGTGAATGTCCTTTCCAGTTAGTGCTGAGGATATGGTAGCCGGTAGACTTCGCTGTGTACAATTCAGGTTTCTTAGAACCACAAACCGCACACCACATACTGACGGAGCCACCCATGACGTTTGATCCCCAGCAGTTTTCCAAGCCCGACTGCGCTGATTTGCAAAACCTGCTCAGCGAAGAACAATTCCGCATCACCCAGCAACACGGCACGGAACGGCCTTTTCACAACGCATACTGGGATCATCACGACGCGGGCATTTATGTCGATGTCGTCTCTGGTGAGCCGTTATTCGCCTCCACTGACAAATTCGATTCCGGCACAGGATGGCCCAGTTTTAGTCGTCCGCTGGAGCCATCACACCTGACCTGCCACACCGACACCTCACTGTTCAGGGCACGCACTGAAGTGCGCAGCAAACACGCTGATTCACACCTGGGCCATGTATTTGAGGACGGGCCCAAACCCACAGGCCTACGCTATTGCATCAACTCGGCTGCTCTGCGTTTCATTGCTTTGGCAGAACTGGAAACGGCGGGATATGGCCAGTTTAGGGCCTTGTTTGCCGAACACGAATGACCGCTTCCACGCTCATCCATTCACTCGGCCTTACACACACCAAGATATCTGCACCATGAGCATACCCGACACACTAACGCCCCCCGAACCCCTCACTCCACCGGAAACCGTAACGCCGGTGGCCCCGGAGCGAGCAGCAGGCATGATCAAACTGGCTCCGGCCCAGTTGAGTGAACTGGATGGCCGAGTGGATGAATTTCTTAACATCATCCTGAGCCACGACATACACACCGACACCTTCAAAAACCGGGTCAAGGGCGTACACACATTAGGTGACCGCGACATCAAAGCGGCCTCTGACATTTCCAGTCGTCTGCTCGAACAACCCATGCGTGCCATGGAAGCCGGGGTTTTTGATAAAGCTTCGGGGATTTCCCGCGCTTTGCTGGATCTGCGCAACACGATTGAAGAACTGGATCCGGCCCGTCAAGGCAACCTCCTGGAACCTCGCAAACTACTGGGTATATTGCCCATGGGTAATAAGGCCGCCGATTATTTCCGTCAGTATCAATCGGCTGAATCACACCTTAAAGCCATAATGGAAGCCCTGTATAACGGCCAGGATGAATTGCGTAAGGATAATGCCGCAGTAGAGGAAGAGAAGGTCAATGCCTGGCGAGTAATGGAACGATTGGAGCAATACATTTATTTAGGTCAACAAATTGATGCCGCACTAATAACCCGACTGGATCAAATGGAGCGGGATAATCCTGAAAAGGCCCGTATCGTCCGGGAGGAAGTTCTTTTTTACGTGCGGCAAAAGGTTCAGGATTTACTCACTCAACTGGCGGTGACCATACAAGGCTATCTGGCTATGGATATGATCCGCAAAAATAATCTGGAACTGATCAAAGGAGTGGACCGGGCCACCAGCACCACTATTTCCGCCTTACGCACAGCAGTCATCGTCGCGCAGGCTTTGGTTAATCAGAAACTGGTACTGGATCAGGTAACGGCCCTCAGCACCACCACCGGCAACATGATTGAATCCACCTCTGCCCTGCTCAAACAGCAGGCGGGGCGCATACACGAACAAGCCGCCGCTCCGGCACTGGGCCTGGAACAACTTCAACTGGCCTTTAGAAATGTATATGACACCATGGACATGGTGGCCAGTTATAAATTAACCGCCCTCGACAATATGCAAAAAACCGTTGACATTCTAGGCCAGGAAGTCACCCGCTCCAAAACCGACCTGGACCGGGTGAGAAACACCACCACGGACGAGTTCACCCTCTAAAATCAATGGGGGTATATTCAGGCCTTACTGGCCACCCATCCCAAAATGAAAACATCTGGCGGTTTGTCTACCGCATCCACCAGGTTTTCCTTATACTTTCCACCGAATGCCGAAGCCGGCATTTTTTTCAGCTACCTTAACAAGAGAACCATAACATGCGCAGGGTCGTATTCAATCAAAAAGGAGGCGTGGGCAAATCTACTATTGCCTGCAATCTGGCTGCCGTCAACGCCACGGAAGGTAAAAAGACACTGGTAATCGACTTGGATGTACAGGGCAATTCATCCCATTATCTTCTGGGAGACAAAGTGGCCGATGCCGACGCCACCATCGCTTATTTCTTCAAAGAAGTTTTGAGCATCAATCCATTTGGCAAAAGCGAGCATGAAGGCCTGGGAAGCGTCATTCATGAAACGCCTTTTCCCAATCTTTACATCATTCCTTCCCACCCCGAACTCGACCCACTGCAGGGCCGACTCGAATCACGCTACAAAATCTACAAACTAAGAGATGTACTGGATACTCTGGAAGGATTCGACAGTATCTATATCGATACCCCGCCCGTTTTGAATTTTTACAGCCGTTCGGCATTAATAGCCGCACACCGCTGCTTAATCCCTTTTGACTGCGATGCGTTCTCAAAAGAAGCACTGTATGGTCTTTTGGCGGTGGTTTCAGAAATGAAAGCCGATCACAATGCCAGCCTGGAAATAGAAGGGATAGTCGTAAACCAGTTTCAAGGTCGGGCCAATCTGCCTCAGCAACTGGTCAGGGAACTGGAAGAATCTGGCCTGCCGGTACTGCAAACCCGTTTATCCAGTTCAGTTAAAGTACGTGAATCACACAGTCATTGCCGTCCTTTGGTTTATCTTGAACCCGGTCACAAGATGTCGGAAGAATTTCGCGCCTTACACCGGGAATTACACGGCCCTGGTACACGCTGAATTTAGGGCACTAACGAGGATATTCCATCATGTTGATGCAGATAGCCGGACTGGAAGCAGATGTTGTATTCAAGAATGTTCGCCAACTCCGGCTTAGGGTTTGTCCTCCCGACGGCCAAATCAAAGTGTCGGTGCCTGTGGGAATGTCTCTGAAAGATGTCGAGGGTTTTCTGGATAAGCAACAGGAGTGGATTACTCGTTATCAGAAAAAAATAAAAATCCGCGCATCCAGGCCCTCTACTCAATCCCACACATTATCCGAACGGGAACCCCACTATATTTGGGGTAAACAATATCTCATCAACCTCATCCCCGCACCCAACATACCCGCAGTGGAATTGAAAAATGGCTGGCTGAGGCTTAACACGCCTGACGATTCCACGGTGGAGGAACGGCGCAAATTGCTGGAAATATGGGAACGAAAACAATTGCATGATGCCATTCAGCCTTTGATTATCCATTGGGAACCCATCATGCAAGTCGGGGTGTCCAGTTATTCCATTCGCAGCATGAAAAGCCGATGGGGCAGTTGCAACATCAGACGACATTCCTTAAGCATCAATCTGGAGTTGGTCAGAAGGCATCCTGTTTGTCTGGAATATGTGCTGGTGCATGAAATGACGCATCTGCTGGAACCTGGCCACAATACCCGCTTCTATGCGTTCATGAATCGCTTTCTGCCGGACTGGCAGGAACGAGAATCTCGCCTCAATCACATGCCTTTACGGTAGAATATGCGGTGTCTACACTCGGTGTAGGCGACAATTCCGTTTCCACCTTTTAACCACTATATGCCAACGGGCATGAGGAGTTTTCTCAATGATCAAATTACTTGGTTTTCCCATCAGCAATTACTACAACAAAATCAAGCTGGTTATGCTTGAAAAGGGCATAGCGTTCAGCGAAGAGATGGTACGTCCTTCTCAGGATGCCGAGTTTTTGGCGCGCTCCCCACTGGGAAAAATTCCAGTTATCGAAACGGATCATGGTCCATTATCGGAGTCACAGGCCATACTCGAATATCTGGAAGAAACCTATCCCGAAAACAAGCTGTTCCCCGCCGATCCGTACGCACGGGCTAAATGCCGCGAACTGATTTTCCACACGGAACTGAACGTAGAACTGGAAGCCAGACGGTTATACAAAGAGGCTTTTTTTGGCGGAACGGTATCTGATGAAACCAAACAGGAAGTGCGTGAAAAACTGAATCGTGGCTTGGCCGGTTTGCACAGCCTGGCGCAATTCAAACCGTTCATCGCCGGTACTGAACTTACAGCAGCCGATTGCGCGGCGTTCAATCATTTCAACCTGGTTAGCGTCGCCACCATGAAAATCTACGGTGAATGTTTAATCAGCAAATACCTGCCGGAAGCGGCAGCCTATATGGAAGAAATGAAAAAGCGTCCTGCGGTTCAAAAGGTTGAAGAAGACAGAAAAGCCGCCATGGCGCGGATGGGATAAAAAATCAGACCCAACATTAATGGGTATCGCTCAGGTATTTTTAAGACTTTCCACCCAGGAAAGCTGACGGGGCAGACAAATACGATTTAAATCGTAATGCTCACGAGCAAACTGGCGAGCCTGTGCACCGAGGCGGGCTCGCTCTTCTTTAGCATCCAGTAGTCGGCAGACTTCCTCACTCAAGGCTTTGCTGTCAAAGAAATCTACCAGACGACCGGTTTCTCCCATTATTATGGCCTCTCGCAAGGGTGCTGTATCACTGGCCACTATGGCGCAGCCTGCGCTCATGGCTTCCAGTAAACTCCAGGACAATACAAACGGATACGTCAGATAAACGTGTACCGTAGATAACTGCAATAAGGGAATAAAGTGTTGATAAGGTATGTTTCCCAGAAAATGCACCCGACTCATATCCAGATTATCCTTAACCTCGTCCAGAAACTTTTCTTTCCAGGTTGTACCTTCTGCAGCACGCGCCCCATAACTCACATCATTTCCTCCGACAATCAATATTCTTGCCGAAGGTCTTCTGGCCATTATTTCGGGCAATGCCCGCATGAAGATATGGTATCCACGATAAGGCTCAAGATTGCGGTTGACGAAAGTAATAACTTCATCATTTTTGGTCAGTTTGAGGTTTTCATTGAGCGTGAGTATGACTTCAGGATTGGGCGTAACCGTATCGGTATCTATGCCATCATGAATCACGCTGATTTTGCTGCGAAAAGAATCCGGAAAAGTACTGGCCTGCCATTCGGTGGGTGAGATGCCGGCATTGGCTATCTCAAAATGTAGCCAGTTATTGACATTCTTCAGTTTAAGTCGGCAGCCATCACCGGCCTCCTGGGCGGGAAATTCAGAATCGAAGCCTACATCAGCACCATCTGCCCGGTAAAAAAACTCGCAATAAATCCCCAGTTTGGCATCGGGCCATACCTCCTTGAGAAATAAACTTTCTCCCCATCCCGGATGTGCCACAATGATTTCCGGCTTTAAACCCTCTGCTTTCAACTTGAGTGCCGCCTTGAATGCCGCCTCACCTCTAATGACCTTGGTTTCCAGATCCGATACCCAGCGATGCACGGTAGGACTGGTGCCTTTGTCGGCCTGATATGACACCATTTTTATGTTTTGCCAGGAACCTGGTGGGTTTTTCTGCATGGAAAAAGCATATACCCGATGTTTGGGGTTTTTGGCCAAAGCGGGAGCCAAATGTTTGAACTGCCCCGGAAAATTCTGATGAACAAATAAAATACGCATAGTGTTACAGCGGTTGGGAAGCTACAGTAATAGTGGCAGATACCAGAGTAATATCGTCCCTGAAATCTGTCTGCCCGGAGAAAGCATTTAAGGCCTGCTGAATACTGTGCAGGTTTTCATCCGGGGGCAGTTCCCTGTTATGGATAAACACCTTAGCCAGGCGTTCAATACCAAAAAAATCACCGGTTTTGTCCTGGGTTTCAACCGCTCCATCGGTATACAGCAACAAGCGATCGCCTGGTTCGAGGATAACTTCACGCTCATCAAAATTAAGTCGTGGTTGTACGCCGAGTATCATGCCTTCCGCATCCAGTTCTTCATGATCCCCTGAGCCTTGTCGTACCAACAAAACCCGGTTATGGCCGGCATTGGCATAGTACAGTATGCGAGTACGCAAATCGTATCTGAGGTAAAACATCGATATGAATAATTCAGCCGCATTCAAATCCTCATAGAGTAACTCATTGAGAACTCCCAATACATAAGCGGGAGAGTAATCCGGGTGAATTGAATCCGTAAGATAAAGCCCGGCCCTCAAGGCACTGCGTAACTCAGTCATAATGAGTGCAGCCCCTACATTGTGACCCGATACATCAGCAATCACTATATCCAGCCAGTCACCCCGGTTAAAATAATCAAAATAATCTCCACCTACCTGAGCAGTAGGCAAGCACAACCCGGCCACTTCCATACCAGGAAGACTTATGGATTTTTTGGGTAAAAGGGATAACTGTATTTGTCGGGCAATTTCGAGTTGATGCCGTTCTTCCGTCATTTGAAGCTGATCGGTAACATCGCTTTGTATGCCGACATAATGGGTCACTGTTCCCTCTTGATCTCGAACAGGTGAGAGTAACAGCTCATTCCAGAAAGGAGTGCCATTCTTGCGATAATTACAAATCAGAACCTTACAAGGCATCCCTGTTTGCAGGTTGGTGCGGATTGATTCCTTGGCCCAGGACTCAGTCAAAGGGCCCTGTAACATTTTCAGGCTATTGCCCACCAGTTCATCCCGGGCATAACCCGTGATATCTGACAACGCAGGATTGGCATAAATTACGGGATAACCGTATTGCCTTGCATCACATATAGCAATTCCAACACTGGCTGATTCCATAGCCCGCTCTTGAGTTCTCAGTATATCCTCGACTTGCCTGTGTGCCGTAATATCCTGATCCATACCTCTCCATTTAAGGAGTTTACCGTGTTCATCAAACAAGGGTGCGCCACTGGATTCCGTATAAATTTCAAACCCGTCTTTATGCACATAACGATTAATCAGTTTGTGAAAGGGCCTGGGGAATCGGGTGGTTAGTGGCTGGGTATGCCCCCAATATTCACGATCTTCTGTAGACAAAAGGGCGAGATAACTTTTGCCGACGATTTCGTCTGGCTGAAAACCGAGAATTGTGCTCACGGCAGCACTGCTGTAGGTGTAGCACCCTTCAGTATCTTGTTCCCATAACCATTCGCCGACCATGTCGGCAACACTGCGAAAGCGTTCTTCGCTCTGCCTGAGGGCTTCTTTATCTTTGATTGATTCGGTAATGTCCCTTTGTACGATGACATAATGAGTGGTTAAACCCCTGGAATCGTGCAGTGGGGATATCATCTCCGATACCCAATACATTTCACCATTCTTTGTATAATCGCTAAAGTCACCTACAGAAACACCACCTAACTGCATGGTTCGCCTAAGGCGTTGATACTGATCTGAGGTTTGTGAGTCGGAGAGGATGACCCCCGCATGCTTGCCTAATACTTCTTCTGCAGCATATCCGCTAAGACGCATATAGGCTTCATTGGCGTAAGTGACACGACCGGAAAGATTAGTCAACAAAATGGCACTTGGGCTTTGTTCGACGGCACTGGACAATACCAGCAAGGTGTTGTCGGACTCCTGATCGTGAGTAATATTTCTGGCTATTCCAAGAAACCAGTGGCGGTTGCCTTGATGCAATTCGCTGAGGGTGAAATATAATGATAATGGGTGGCCATCTCTATGCCTGCCGGTAATTTTTATTCCTGGCTCAGGTAGTATTTGTTCAGCTTCGCCTTTTTTTACTCTCAGGTTATTGGCTGTAGCATGTTCACTGCTTATACCTGTATCCAGATCAGTTTTATTTATCGGTAATATATTTTGTATATCAAGCCCGACTGCTTCCTGCCTGAAGTAACCAAACATCTGTTCTGCCGCCGTATTGATGACACATATACTCCCCAATTCATCAATCACGACTATGCTTTCCTCAAATGTGTCGACCAGTGTCATGAAACTCTGATCGACTGTATCGTCCCGGAGCATGTTTGGGGAATCCAAACCGGATTTTTGCCGTAATTTCACCAACAGGCAGGGCACACTTCCAGAGTACATTACACTGGAAGAATAATGCAGGGTTAGGAGTGTATTATCTTTTCTGTGGAATGGAAGGGTTCCGTTTTGTTTGTCGGAAGCGTTATCCAGGGTAGGCAGGGATGTCAGAAACCCGTTCCAGTCAATAGAACCTTTGGTATTCAGTTCCTCACTGGAATACCCAAGCAACTCCTTTGCTCCGGTATTCATGCCCAGCAAATAACCATCAGGAATATCCAGGAGACAAACCGGATCTGTTATGTGCTCCAACAGAGCGGCAATCAGAGTATCAGGAGTGGCATTGGCCGGCAGGGAAGATATTCTGGATTCAGAACGGGATAGGGCCGTAGTGGGTTTCGGTCGAGAAGTTTTGGTAGACATAATTGGGCTTGACTATCGACTCACTGGGTATAGGAAAGGTCACAACATCAAAAGCCCCGGTCAAAGTGCGTCCCATCATGTGAAACAACCCCTTGAATACCCCGGCACTGATACCCATCAACACATTGTGCTCTTTACTGGTTACCATTACATTTTTGGGTATTTCCAGCCAACCGAGTGCCAGATTAGAACTACCTACAGAAAGTTTTTTGCCTATCTGATGTAGATAGTCATTGGTTTGGGCGTGGCTGTTTCCAGAAGCCAGCAACATGATCATCAAAAACAGTTTAAGATAATTTTTCATGGTATTTGACGTGGTTTTGATAAGCTGAGTAATTTTGTGAAAGTTGTTACCACGGCAATTCCTTTCCCTTGAAATCAAGGAATCGACCGGAATCGGGTAAGCGAAATGCTTCTATTACTTGTCGCAAACCTGCTACGCTTGCTTCGGGCAGGGTGGGTGCGTTGCTACCGCCCATATCGGTTTTCACCCATCCAGGATGAAGTATCATAATACCTATACCTTGTGGTTTAAGGTCAATAGCCATACTTTTCAACGCCGCATTGAGAGCCGCCTTGCTGGATCGATACATCATGGAACCACCCCCCTGGTTGTCGGCAATGCTCCCCATCAGACTGGTAAGATTAACAATTAACTTGCGGGAACCTTTGCAGATATGAGGCAAAAATGCTTCGGCCATTTTAATTGGAGCCATGGTATTGACGGTCAGTACTTGATTCCAGAGGGCATAGTCCATCTGGCCAAATGCAGTTTTGCTGCTGTCACCGTACATACCCGCATTATTGATGAGTATATCAATGGATTGACCATTCAACGCGACAGACAAAGCGTTAATTGCCATGAAATCGAGTACATCCAGGGGGTGGATATTAATCTTATCGGGAAACTCCTGGACTAATTCAAGC
>JBPCSC010000411.1:0-4715 GCA_051007495.1 Methylococcaceae bacterium
GGCTGGGTCGGTACCGAAGCGGCCATTCAGGGGGCAATTGTTACGTTACGTTACGTCTGGTCTGGTTTGGTTGCGGTACCACAGCCACAGGCGCAGGTACCAGATTTTCATCTGGTCTTTCATCCGCTTATGACGCGGATGGCGCAGCGGGGAATCCGCCGCGCTTTTTTTTGTTGTATTTTCAGGGCCTGAGAACGCTCAATCCTGAGCGCCAAAAGATGGGCCTCTGCGGCCTTCCAGGCGATCTCGTCCTTGTTTCTTCCCTGACAGGTCAGCGCGATCCTCCGCGCCATCCTTTCGCGCTTTTCCGTCAGCGCGATTATTTTTCTGTTCCTCCAGTTCATCCTGGCTCGCGCCAGGACGCACCGAAAGTGCGTTAAAAGAGCATTCATTTTTGTCTCCGAAAAAAGAGGGCGTCCATGCCCACAAGTTGGAAGGTAAGAGCACACCTGTTTAGGTGCTGGTGCTGATAATATCCAAAGTAATAACCGTCGTCAACGCCAAGGTAATAATTTTCGCCAGACACAAAAAAGCCCGCGCTGGGCGGGCTTTCTCGTTCAACTCTTTACGGACTTGTGCGGCAAGGCATATTGAAACCGGTGCAGCCGGGGCCAAGGACGACGGGCTTTCTCGAAAGTGAAATCAATGACTGGCTCAAATCCAGACTAGATACAAGGCAGTAGAACGAGAAAAGGCCAGACTGGACGAACCCAGTCTGGCCTTCGTTAATGCCGACCTTAAAAATCAAACGGCAATCACATTTGTTGTGAACATAATGCACGACCATTTTAATTCAACCATGCCTGAAATAAAACAGGTTGAAACTGAAAAGTTAACGGTAAAAATCGAATTGAATCATGAGACCAGGATCATTGTGCCAGGTCGCGCCCAGCAAAAACCGCCTACCGCAAAACCGACCACCAGAACACCCGGCCAATGACGCGGATGCTATTGCGTGCGTCGCCGCTGTAGTGCTCGTCGGGCCATTCGTCGCTGTTGAAGCTGCGAAGCCGTAAAACGCCGCCGGGCACTTGATACAGCATCTTCACGCGCAAATGGCCGTCGTGTTCGATGGCATAAATGTCGCCATCCTTGATGGCCGTACACCCCATGTCTACCCCCAGCGTTGTTCCAGAGGGGATGACAGGCTCCATACTGTTGCCCGAAGCCGTGACGCAGACAGCGTTATCGGCCTGGACATTGCTTTTGCGTAACGTCGATTTGGCAAATCGCAGCTTGAAACCGTTGTTGTCGATGACTTCGTATTTGCCAGACCCCGCCGCCAGCTCCACTTCACGCAGGAACGGCAACGCCACCTCATCATCGCTCAAGGGCGTGTTATCGCCCCACAGATCGAAGCCACCGAGATAGGTGGCATTCGACTCGATCCTCATGCCGTTGCTTTCGATGGGACTGCTGTGCTTTGGGCCTTTGCCGGTAGCCAGCCAATCTGTATTCACGCCTAAGGCAGCCGCAATCCTGGGCATTTTTCGGCTCTCTTTTGCTTTTCCGGATGTCAGCTTGTTGATGGATGCCTGCGCCATCTTGGCTTTGTCAGCTAATTGTTGCTGTGTAAAGCCGCAACGCCGCATCTCTTCTTTGATTCTGTCTGCCAGTGTTTCCATAAAGCTATCCTATTACTTCAGTCATTTTTACGCAAAACGCTTTAGCTATTGACAAAAATCACCTAAGTAATAAAATTTGGCCCATGAAAAACAAAGCCGTTGAAAAAGCGATAAAGAACGCAGGCGGGCAGTCCAGCCTGTCGAAGGCGTCCGGGATTTCGCAGGCAGCCATACATAAGCTTTTGACTGGAAAAACTCTTGATATGAGAGTTGGCACAGCAAAGGCTCTTTCTAAGGCGTCAGGCGTTCCAATCGAAGAATTCATCAAATGACACCGCACTGATATATCTGGCCGCCCCGGCAGACGGCGGTAATCGTCTGCTCCTCCCTCCAAGCCCGCCAATGGTGCCAATTTTATTGGCGGGTCTTTTTCCTAGGCCGCATACGCAGCCAAAAATTAACCCTCACCGCCCATTAACGGCGGGATGTTGTCAGGAGACCGCAATGGGAAGACCGAGAAAACAACAGCAAGATCTGCATGAAAACATCATGCGGGTGCGCTTAACCGACCAGCAGTGGCTGGAGGTTCAGCGCATCGCTCGAGAGAGAGATACACCACCGGCCATCATCGTCCGCGAAGCGGCGATCTTGGGCATGAGCATTCTCAGGCAGCGCCAGGCCGCTTGAGAAGGGCCTTGAAATAAAAAAACGAAAAGACCAAAAGGGTGATTGATGGAGATTGAGATTGAGATCATCCCGTCAACGGTGCGCGATAGCGGGCCGGACGACGGGTATTTTTCAGGCCCTGAAAAGACAGCAGCAGAAGGCTGCAATATCGTCGGGCCTGATGTTTTTGAGTTAGGGCTTCGCGCCCTGAAGGCACGCCTGGCGACCTCCCCTAAATGGGAGAGGCCGGCCTTCAAGGTCAACGGGATGATCACCTGATGGCGGGATTTCACTCCTGGAACGATGACGAAGACGACGCTTTGCAGGGTCTTCCCGCTCTCACGCAGATCATTTATCTGCGCGGGATAAAGAAGCACATGGATTATGAGACCGCACTTGTGGGTGTGAAGCGCGGTATCAGCTATCAATCCATGCGGGAAGCCGCGTACCTGGAGCCTGTTGCGGGCCGCAACACCCAGGAAAAGGAGGTGACCGTCAAGGTCATCCGGGTTGCCGTTGGGCAGCTCATTAAAGCGGGGTTGATCGAGTCGGTAGGCGAAGAGCGTCGCCTTATTTTTCGATGTATTTTGGCGGATCAGGATAAATCCGTAAAAAATCGGAAGGGCAGAGGGAGGGCAGAGGAGAGCGGCAGAGGGAACGGCATAGCAGAACCCAGTCTGCAAGCCACTTCCGAGGGTATGAGGGGCATAGGGAACGGCATACCTGAAACCCCGAGGAAGGGCACTCCTCTATTATCAATTATTAATACAGAGAGAGATGATAACGCGGGCGCGAACCTTCAAAAATCGTTTTCATCCGAAACCGAAACCACAGCCCCAGCCCCAGCCCCACAACCCACCCGATGCGGGCAACTCGCCGGGTGGATGATCCGAGAAGGCGTCAGGATCACATCACACCACCCCCTGCTGCGGGAATGGGTGAGCCAGAGCCTAAGCGACGCAGAGGCACAGGAAGCCCTACAACGCGCCAGAATCTACAAAAAGCCCCCAGAGGCCATACCTGCATCATACCTTGGAAAAATCGTCTCTACGGTCATCTCAGAGCGTAAAAAGGGGTATATCACCCCCTATGCAAGGTCTCAGAAACCTAAACCGGAGCCACTTGGAAAAACGAGGTCTTTTTATGAACCAAAAACAAACCAGCAATCTTCATCCACTGGCGTTTTTCGCGCCAAATACGGGAGCCTCAAGACCTGGGGAGACGATGAGCATGGAAGCGTTCCAGACCCAGACGAACAGGATCAGCCGCGAAACGCATGCCGCTCTACGGCGTGAGCGGGTCATCACCCGTCAGAAAAAACTAAACAGTTTGCTGTGCCGGGCGCAGATACCGCGCCGCTACACCAATGCCAGCCTGGACTTTCCCGCCCCCAGCCAGCTGGCCGCGTACCGGTTCGGTAAGCATTTCGTCGATTCTTTCGAGCGTCGCCTGGAGACGGGAGCCGGGGCGCTGATTTACGGCGGCATTGGCACCGGCAAGACCCACCTGGCCTGCGCCATCAGCAACGCGCTGATGGGCGATATGCGCCCAACCCTGTATTGCACCGCCCTTGAGGCCATTCAGGCGGTCAAAGCGAGCTGGCGACGTGATTCGGCTACGACAGAGCTGGATGTGTATGCCGCTTTCTCAGTGCCTCAGCTCTTGATTCTGTATGAGATCGGGGTGCAGTTTGGCACTGATACCGAGCGGCTGATCCTGACCGGGATCGCCGACATCAGAAGCCGGAATTGCCTGCCCACCATTGGCATTTCCAACCTGGGGCCCGAGTACGTCTGCGAGCTGCTGGGCGAGCGGACGTTTGATCGGCTGATCGGCTACGGCGCGGAAATGGTGCCGATGCACGGGACATCGCTCAGAATAATGCGGTGACTGGCGGATGATTGCCCCCGCTTGCCGTATTCGCCTTGAATTAAATCTTACAGGTGGAAGGTATCGAGTTGATCTTGACATTGATGATGAACGGTACGATGCGGACGTCATTGAGTCGATTGCATCCGAGTATCATGTTCAGTGGGATTTGATTAACGGAACGCCAGTACGCAAGGCTCAATTCATGCGGGTAATGGCCTTGCGTGACCGCAAAAACAAATGGGATGAAATCCAGACAAAATACCCGGATCATGCCGACATCATGGCCCGATTTTCTAGTGTTTTTGGAAAGCCCACGTCAGTGACTATGGTCGCTGCTGATGGTTCTATAATTTTATAGATGAGGAATTGATGATGACGAGATGGTTTAGTTTCGCGGCGTTTTTTATCGCCGCCGCATTGAGTGAACACTGGCTCCCGATGTTGATTCTGGCCATTCTGGCCTGTCGCGAACTCGACGCAGAATTGTATGAGTGGAGTTGCAAGCATCGTCACCCTGACGATAAGGAGGGTTGTCATTGATTTATTCGGCGTTGTCAGACGATGAGGTGTGCAAAATTGGCGTTCTATCAGCCGTGTCCAGCATGGATACGC
>JBPCSC010000412.1:0-1505 GCA_051007495.1 Methylococcaceae bacterium
ATATTTTTCAATACTGATCACTGACTCACACCACGCCTCCCATAAAATAGGCCATAAAAAAACCCAACCGTTTCCGGTTGGGTTTTTTTTTATGTGGTGGAGGTGGCGGGAATTGAACCCGCGTCCGCAAATCCTCTGCCTTTGGCACTACATGCTTATCCGACTCTATTGATGTTTAACCGAGCACTACCCGAACGGCAGGGACAGTGGCCAGCGATTCCGTAAGTTTTGGCGATTTGGCCCCGGACGTGCCTCCTCGCGAGCTTTTGCTTAGGTTACCCCTGAGTCGAAGTCCAAAAGCAGGCTTCTAACAGAAGCTGGCCGGCTTAAGCGGCCAGAGCGTAAACGTCGTCGTTTGCGTTTGTTTTTTTGCAGATTGATTTACGAGGTAATCTGCACCTCGGCATGCGCCTTGGGGTTTGTAATCCACGTCGAAGCCAAGTCACCCCCTTGTCTTAGGGTCGGGCAGTATACTGATGATGCAGTCCGGTAACAATACGTAAACGTATCCATCAGCGGGAATTTTTAGGCCGCACGGTGTAGTCAGCCATCATGCCGGCCCGGATGTGGTCATTGACGTGGCAGTGATACATCCATTTGCCGGGGTTGTCGGGTTGCATGTCCACGGTAAGGTGAGTGGCGGGCAAGAGGTTCAGCACATCAATCCTGCGACCACTCTCCAGCAAAGTGTTGCCGTGCCAGTGCGGGGTGTGTATATCCACCTCAGTGCCCAAAGCCAGTTGATACCAGCGCACGTGCTCGCCCACGTTCATGCTTAACCCCGGAAGATTATGAAACACATAACCGTTGATGGCGTGCATCAGGTTGCTTTCCTTGAAATCTTCATCGTGTTGAAGCGGGGTGGCTTCCGGGGCAAAGCGGCTGATGTTTTTGTCCAGGTAGTGGCTTTCGTTTTCATCGAAAACCGTAAACAACACTACAAATTCTCTATCGACGCCTTTAGGTTTGTTGTTTTTATCAAGCTGCCCCCGTCGGGAAATCAGGATAGGCCCAATCAGACCGGTGTTGGTGTCCATTACCTCATCAACATGAGAGTGATACAGCCAGACTATGGAATTGGTGTCGTTCGGCCCCGGACCTGAGCGTTCAGGAACCTGCCAAATGTAGGTGTGGGACTGGCCCGGCGCAATGATGTCATCGGTTTTGTTGTCGCCGGTAGTGCCGTCCTCGTAATGCGTACCCTCGCTGTTTTTGAGATAGAACACACCATGTGGATGCAACGACACCGGCATATCGCCGGTTTTGTTTTTCAGCAGCACCTTGATGGTGTCGCCCACTTCGGCCCGGATTACAGGGCCCAACACACCCAGATGATCCCATTCCGCAGAACGCGGCTTGATTCGGGTAAAGCTGGCATCGGTATATTCGACGTAGCGGGCTTTGTAATACTGGTGGCCTATCCGGTTTTTGTTATTCCCTTGCACGAATACATTTTCTTCGTCACTGAATGGCGCGTTGTGCATGGGATTGACAGGATAGGAAGG
>JBPCSC010000413.1:0-1226 GCA_051007495.1 Methylococcaceae bacterium
GCCTTCAACTACCCTTATTACTTCACCTACTTCATAGAGTGTCTTGGGCTTTGGGCTTGTTATTCCTTTTTCTACTTCTCTTAATATTTTTTCCGCTTCTTGCTCTGTTATGGGCAAAGGCTTGTCAGATGTCCCACCTATAAACCCCAAAACCTTCGGAACTTCTTTAACCAAATGCCATGTTTCATCGTTTAACTCCATTTGTACGAGAACATATCCCGGAAAAAATTTCCTCTCACTTTTCCGTTGCTGACCTGATCGCATTTCTACTACTTCTTCCGTGGGAACCAGTATTTCTCCAAAAAATTCTTCTAGCCCTGCTCGCTTTATTCTCTCTTCAAGGTTTCTTTTTACTTGGTTTTCGTAGTTGGAATAAGCATGTACTACATACCATCGCAAAGCCATTTCAACTTCCTATTCCTGTTAATCTGCCAATGCTCCAAAATAAAAACATATCAAGCAACCACAACGTTATACCCATTAGAAATACTATCCCTACAACCATCATTGTTGCTTGCAGTGTTTCTTCCTTGGTCGGCCATATCATCTTTTTCACTTCCACCCTGGACTCTCTCAGAAAGACTAAGAGATTTTTTCCATTAACAGTGTTTAGAATTAATATCAAAGCCGACGCTGACACAATGAGTATTCCAAAAACCCGATAAACAAGTAACTGTTCGGAATAATAATAATATCCAGCAACACCAGCAACTAACAAAAGTACAGCAAATATCAGTTTAATGGTATCAAACGTACGCACAGGTTTAGTCTCTATTTTAGCCGTCATGTTGTACCTTGATCACCATTTTATTTTGTATTTAGTGGCAGGCCAGGAGGGACTCGAACCCCCAACCTGCGGTTTTGGAGACCGCTTCTCTGCCAGTTGAGCTACTGACCTTCTAATCCCACTAAACAATTACTCTACCTTCAGTGAAACCAACTACTTTTGCAGTCAAATTCCACTATTCTATAACTTTTGTAACGACCCCTGCACCCACAGTACGACCACCTTCACGTACCGCAAAACGAAGTCCTTCCTCCATTGCAATTGGTGCTATTAGCTTTACTGTGATCTTTACATTGTCACCTGGCATTACCATTTCCACCCCTTCAGGCAATTCTGCTGCTCCGGTAACATCCGTTGTTCTGAAGTAGAACTGAGGCCTATATCCATTAAAGAACGGAGTATGTCTACCACCTTCATCTTTTGACAAAACGTAAATTTC
>JBPCSC010000414.1:0-15951 GCA_051007495.1 Methylococcaceae bacterium
GTTCGGTTACCCACATCGACGCTCCGCTGATTCCTTCTTTCATGTAATTGGTTTAGGGTTCCACTCCGGTGGAACCCGATTCTGAACACATAAAAAAGCGAAAACGCATAAAAACCCTTGGTTGTAACACACCAAGGGTTTTTTTATTTTGACCGGAAACTATTCAGCGTATGCCTGACTGGATGATTCGGCAAGATTAAGGTTGAACTCTTTTGAATATAATTTTTTATTTAACCATACTGATTCTGTCATACTATCTAACCCTCCGGGTTCGTCGCTACGCGCTTAACAATCTGATGGATATGCCCAACCACAGAAGTTCGCACAGCATTCCGACACCACGCGGCGGAGGTGTGGCCTTTGTTACTGCTTACTATCTAGGGTTATTGATATTGCTGGGGTTAAAGCAGATCAGTCTGGAAACCGGTTTGATCAGCCTGGCTGCTCTACCCATAGTATTTGTCAGTTGGATAGATGACCACCAACACGTTCCGATTAAATATCGAATAGTCGTGCAGGCTACATCAACCCTTTGCATGATACTTTTTGCCACGGAAGACTTGTTAAAGTATCTTGCCCGGATAGATGTACTGGTTGCCGGTTTTTTTTTGGTCATGGTCATGCTGGTGATTATCTGGTTCATAAACCTGTACAATTTCATGGACGGAATAGATGCCTTGGCCGGAATGGAGTTTGTAAGTATCATGCTGGGAATCGTCTGCACTCTTCTTATTCTGGGGGAGAATGGCCTACATGATTCTGATACTCTGGATATTGCACAATTAGGCCTGGCTTCAGTGTTGGGGTTTTTAATTTTGAACTGGCCTCCTGCCAAAATTTTCATGGGTGATGTAGGCAGCAATTTTCTAGGTTACCTGGTAGCGGCCATGGCGGTAACGACCATAGTCCAACACCAGTTGAATGTATCCACATGGCTGATTTTACCCGCAGTATTCTGGATTGATGCCACGCTGACTTTGGCAAGGCGGATAGGCCAGGGCCAACCATTTTATAAAGCGCATCGAAATCACGCCTACCAGCACGCTGCATTATATTTCCAGAGTCATGAAAAAGTATCTCTGGCCATTACATTGATTAATATACTTTATCTTTTGCCTCTGGCCATACTGTCAGAGATATATTCATGGCTTGCAGCCGTTTTTGTTGCTTTGGCCTATATTCCCCTGTTGCTTCTGGCTGTTCGATTTAACGCCGGAATCATGCACAACAAAAGCCCTGAATAAATGAAACTACGTTGGCGCGGAACTATATTCATACATGATCTCGCCATGGTGGCCCTGGCCTGGTTTTCGGCGTACTGGTTGAGATATAACATGGCAGTACCCCCCGGTTCCGAGACCATGTTCAGCGAAATTGAAACCGCCTGGGAATGGTTGCCGTTTGTTCTGTTGATTCAGGGAGTGGTTTTCAAGGCGTTAGGTCTTAATCGGGGTATTTGGCGGTTTTCTTCAATACATGATCTGATACGAATAAGCAAATCCGCCACTCTGGGGATAGCCTTTATCGCGGTCGTTTTGTTTACTGTGGATCGACTGGAAAACATACCCCGGTCGATTATCTTGCTGTATGTGGTCTGCCTGATCATTTTCCTGTCATTGCCGCGCTTCGTTTATCGGGTCTGGCAGGATCGAAATGCCTCATTTCATGAAGGCCAACGGGCTTTGATTGTAGGCGCGGGGATTGCCGGAGAAACCCTGGTTCGGGATTTGCTAAGAATAAAAGGAGTGCGATTTCAACCGGTTGCATTTGTCGATGATAATCCAGCCAAAAAAGGCAGTGAAATACATGGAGTCAGGGTAAGAGGGCATTGCGGAAGAATACCCAATCTGGTCAACAGACTGGATATTGAAGTCATACTGATTGCCATACCGTCAGCAACCGACAGACAAATGCAGCGTCTGGTGGGTATATGTGAAGACACAAATGTGCCTTTTCTTACGTTACCCTCATTCCCGGATATACTCTCAGGGCAAATTTCCTGTGATCTCAGGGAAGTATCAATAGATGATTTGCTGGGTCGCCCCTCTATTAAAATGGATGGTGTGCCGGTACAGGATTTTCTGCTCGGAAAACGAATCCTGGTAACGGGCGGTGGTGGATCCATTGGATCCGAGTTATGCCGACAGATTGCCCGCTGCGGAATAGAATCACTGGCCATACTTGATCGGTGTGAATACAATCTGTTTGAAATAGAACGCAAATTGATGCAAGCCTTGCCGGATTTAAATCTCAAGGCCATGCTTACTGATGTCACCGACCGCATCGCCACACAAAAGGCGATTACTGATTTCAAACCTGACATCATCTTCCATGCTGCGGCCTATAAACATGTTTCTTTATTGCAGGAGCAATACCGGGTAGCCATAAGAAACAACATTTTGGGTACTCATATTGTGGCCAGTGCGGCCATGGCGGTTGGGGTATCCGGTTTTGTATTCATTTCTACGGATAAAGCGGTTAAGCCCAGTAATGTAATGGGAGCGACCAAGCGGTTTTCTGAATTATTGATTAAAAGCATGAATTCCATTTCAGATACCCGCTTTATTACCGTACGTTTCGGCAATGTGCTGGATTCCGCCGGTAGTGTGGTGCCTTTGTTCAGGGAACAAATCAAATCCGGGGGGCCAGTTAAGGTTACGCATCCTGAAGTATACCGCTACTTCATGACCATACCGGAAGCCTGCCAGTTAATCATGCAGGCCGCAACGGTAGGGAAGGGAGGTGAAGTGTTTGTGCTGGATATGGGTGAACCCGTGAATATTACATATCTGGCCGAGCAGATGATACGCCTGAGTGGTAAACGCCCAAATATTGATATTCCTATAGAGTATATAGGCCTTAGAAGCGGTGAAAAACTGACTGAAGAATTATTTACAGCAGACGAACAACCCAAACCCACAGGGCATAATAAACTGCTGCTGGCCAGTTCGGTATCACCGGAATACCCCGACATGATGGACAAGATTGACGCACTGACTGAACTGTGCGATCACCATGACGAACAGGGACTGATGCTCCATTTAAACCGATATCTGGATGAGGCGTGATACTGTTGGGAACATGGCCTGATGGTGCAGATAATGTCACAGGGATTTAATTCTACTCGACCTGCTCACCGGAGTGGGTTAATCCTTAACATACAACCAAAAAAGAGATTATTATGGATCTGACATGTGCCTATATGGGGATGAATCTTAAAAATCCCGTTATTGCCTCTGCTTCGCCTTTATCCGAGAGTTTGTCGGGTATGCAGCAACTGGAAGATTCAGGCGTTTCAGCCATAGTCATGCACTCCCTGTTTGAGGAACAGATTCGCCAGGACGAGGCCGCCCTGTCGCGTTTACTGATGCAAGGTACTTTTAGCCAGGCTGAGTCCTCTGGATATTTTCCGGTTACCCGGTTTGATTCAGGGCCTGATCAGTATCTGAAACTGCTGGAACGGGCTAGTGGTGCTTTGGACATACCGGTTATAGCCAGTTTTAATTGTATGTCTGAATCGGGTTGGATTGAATACGCCATCGCCATGGAGCAGGCCGGCGCATCCGGTATAGAACTCAATATCTACTCAATAGAAGCCAATCTGGACGTTTCGGCCAGTTCGGTCGAACAACGTTATCTTGACATTGTTAGTCAGGTCAAACAGGCAGTTACCATACCTGTGGCCCTGAAACTGAGTCCCTTTTTCAGTTCCATGGGACATATCGCCAGGCAACTGGATAACCTGGGTATAAACGGACTTGTTTTATTTAATCGTTTCTACCAGCCAGATATCGACATCAATACGCTTACACTCCACTCCTCCGTGCAATTAAGTCAGGCTGACGAGATACGCTTACCCATGCTCTGGATCGCCTTGCTGTTCGGCAAAATCAACGCTTCACTGGCGGCCACCCGTGGAGTTGAAACCTGGGTTGAAGTAGTCAAATACCTGCTGGCTGGAACGGATGTCGTCATGACCACCTCAGCACTGTTACGTAACGGGCCTGCTTATACCGGTGAATTACTGGCCGGCTTGTGTAACTGGATGGACGACCATGAATTTGAATCCGTCAAGCAGATGCGGGGCGTTATGAGTCATGGCCGGGTTGCAGATCCTGGGGCATTTGAAAGAGCGAACTACGTCAGAATTCTGGCGCAGCATGGATAAACCCCGAATAGTATTCAAGCTTATAATCCAGTACCCCTTTAGAGAAAATACATGTCACCTTCTTCCAATATGAAACCGGTTAATCCGTCTGATATTCAGCATGATAGCCCACTTCCTTATGATGTTTATTCCGTGGATGGTGCTTTACTGTATTCGGCGGGTGAAATAGCCAGCCTACCCGAACAAATCGCCATCATGAGTGCTACCGGGTGGCGCATTATAGCTGGATCATCCGGGCCTGAATTCAGCCATGGGGTACACAATGATACTATTCATACTCCATTAGAAATACCTTTGTTACCGCTGCGCGAACGGCCTTTACTGGATCAGGCCGAGGTTTTGATTGCCGAAGACATGAGTTTGGCCCGTAATCTTTTGATTCGTATGCTTAATGAACAAGGCGTTACTCGCATTCACAGCGTTGACAATGGCCATTCGGCGATTACCCATTATTTCAAATACCGCCCACATATCGTATTTCTTGATATCTATATGCCTCCCAGCAACGGGTTTGATGTTTTAAGGCAAATTAAAGCCTGGTGTCCCGGTAATTTTGTATGTATGGCCAGTGGTGATTGCACTCAGGCCAATGCAGAGCAATCCAGGGCATTGGGTGTGAATGCTTACATCATTAAACCCATCAGTCCGCTTAATCTTAAAAGAGTTTTGGCTCTCTATACGAATAAATAATTATGGACTCAAGCACTGCATCTAAAGAGAGCCAACCCTCGCAACTGACAGCCAAATCGTCTGCCATCTTGCAGGGGCAGACTTTTTTAGCACTTTTAGGTGCAGTGGCCATTATGCTCAGTAACTGGTTTTTACTGCATGAAATCAGAACGGGTGCATTTTTAAGCCTGCTGGTGTGTTTGTTGACTCTGCAATTGATTCGCAGGGGAAAAACTCAAATAGCCGCACTGGTCTTGTATTGGGGAATTATGCTGGCCTGCCTGAGCAGTGCTTATTTTTCCAAGGGATTGTTTAGTCCGGCCTGGGCGGTTCTTCCGGTAGTGATTCTGCTGGTGGGGTGGCAGGTTAATACAAAAGCGGCTTACGGAATGGCTGCAGCGGGTGTAGGTTTCGTATGGTTTTTTTATTTTTTGCACTTATCGGGGCATGGATTTGGTTCGGTGGAACTCCTGGAAGCTACCGCCCTGTTTCTCACCATACTGGTCGTGTCCACAGTATTTCTGGCGGGTTTTTTAGGTGCGTCTTTTCGACATCAAATAAACCAGTCAACTGAAGCCAAAATTCTGTTACATTCAGTAATTGACAGCACTCAGGATTTAATCTGGTCGGTGGATGCCGAGCTTTTTGGAATAACCAGTTTCAATCGTGCGGTGGAAGAGTTCTGGCTGGCCAAGGGTGTGCAAATTAGAGAGGGTATGCGGCCTACAGAATTTAATTCAGCCCCGCAACTGATTGAATTCTGGACATCCCTTTACCGCCGTGCCTTGAATGAAGGCCCATTTACTTTTGAATACCGGGCCAGCGAAACGAGCCATATCGTCCAGGCCAGTTTTAATCTGCTACAGCGTGATGGCCGCGTATTCGGGGTTTCAGTCTTTGCTAAAGATATAACCCATGAGCGCACACTGGAGAAAAAACGCGATGATGATTATGCTTTTTTGCAGGAACTGATTGAATCCATACCGGGGATATTTTATCTGGTCAATCATGAAACCCGGTTTCTGATGTGGAACCGCAATCTTCAAATACTGCACGGGCTTAATGCCGAGGAGATGCTGGAACTGCCGGTTTTAGAGACAGTAATACCTGAAGACCGGGAGCGTCTTGCTCAGGCGATGCACGCTGTTTTTAGCCAGGGAGATGTTGCCATGGAAACGACCGTATTAACCCGTAGCACCCAACAACATATCCCGTATCTACTGACCGGGCATAAACTCGAATGGCAGGGTAAACCGGCCATACTGGGGGTTGGACTGGACATATCCGACCGCAAAAGATTTGAGCGCGAACTGGAACAACACAAAAATCAGCTTGAACAACTGGTTGAGGTGCGTACCCGGGAACTTCAAATTGCCAAAGAGGCGGCCGAAGTAGCCAATCGGGCCAAAAGCACTTTCCTGGCCAATATGAGTCATGAAATCCGCACCCCTTTGACCGCCATAATAGGTTTTTCCCAAAGCCTTCTGGATGAGTCGCAAAGTGACCAGGACAGGATTCAGTCCATACAGACGGTCATCCGCAATGGGCGGCATTTGCAGGAATTGATCGCGGATATTCTCGATTTCTCCAAAATTGAAGCCGGTCGTTTACAAATGGAGAAGACCGTATTCTCCCTGCCCGTATTTTTGTCCGAGATTAATGATTTGGCCATTGCCCAGGCTCAAATCAAAGGGCTTCAGTTTTCCAGCCACTTTATTGTTCCCCTGCCGGTTACCGTTTGTGCTGATTCCACCCGACTCAAACAAATACTGATTAACCTTTTGAGTAACGCGGTCAAGTTTACTTCGGTGCCTGGGCGTGTCCGTCTCATTGTCAGTTTTGATGTGCAACATAAACAACTGAACTTTGCCGTTCAGGATAGCGGGATAGGCATTAGCCCGGAGGAACAGTCGCAATTATTCAAGGCCTTTGCCCAGGCGGATATTTCAACTACCCGCAAGTTTGGTGGAACGGGATTGGGTCTGAGTATTTCACGCGAACTGGCCAGACACATGGGTGGCGATATTGAAGTGTGCAGCGTCAAACATCTGGGCAGTGTATTCAGCGTGACCATTACGGCGGATTCTACCGACGGATCACTGATTCTGGTTGATAATGTGCATGAGTTTATGGGGTATATACCTGAACCGGTTAAACTTGTACCTGAACAATTGCTTGCAGGACATATCCTTCTGGCGGAGGACACGTTTGATAACCAAAAACTTATTTCCATGCTCATTAACCGGACCGGGGCTAAAGTCACCATCGCTTCCAATGGTCAGGAAGCAGTAGAATTGGCTCAACAGGTGGATTTTGATCTGGTACTTATGGATATGCAAATGCCGGTGATGGGCGGTTTGCAGGCGGTTTCCTTTTTGCGCCTGACAGGATTCGATAAACCCATTATTGCCTTGACGGCCAATGCCACGGATACCGACCGCCTGGAGGCCCTGCGTACGGGTTGTGATGATTATCTGATCAAACCTATAGATCAGCCTGTGTTTTTTGCCACCTTGCAAAAGTATTTGTCTAAAAATGCGGAGGCCGGTACTGAGGCGACTCATGCCGGGTTTTCCTCTCTTGTATTGACTGACCAGCCTGATTTCCTGAGTTTGCAGCAGGATTTCAAAAAAGAATTACCCGACAGAATCAAACAGATAGAACAGGATTTGATGGCTAATAACTGGATGGATCTTAAATTCAGAGTGCATCAACTCAAGGGAGTTGCGGGTAGTTTTGGTATGCCGGAAGTCACTCGTATGGCGGCTAATATTGAGGCGCATATACTCAAGGGTAACTTCCATGATCTTAAATCATTAGTCACTGAAATGGTTAACTTATGTCGAACTCATTACCTTTGATACGTATTAACCCGGATGATATCCGTGAAGACCAGCCTGTACCATTTGATGTGTATACCGTCACCGGAGCCTTGCTGATTACCAGGAATCAACCACTTACCTATCCCGAACAATTACCCATACTTAAATCCCAGGGATGGCGCAAACCTGTAACGACTGAGGAAGTCGCTCAAGCCAAATCCAGGGAAGAGCCTAAAGCCGAATCCTATGATTTTTTGAACAAGACCACGGGTACTCAATCACAGGACATCGAACTGCCCGATGATGGGCTTCGATTACCGTCTCGAGGCCGTCCGCCCCTGGATCAGGCTGAAGCCTTGATTGCGGAAGATGTGCGTCTGGCCCGTAGGCTTTTGGCCCACATGGTTTCAGAACAGGGTTTGAAGAAAGTCGAGTTTGCCGAAGATGGCCGGGATGCCGTTAATTATTTCTTCCACCGCAGGCCGCATCTGGTGTTTCTGGATATCGACATGCCGAATTTGAATGGACTTGAAGTATTAAAGCAAATCAAGTTGTGGATGCCTGATAGTTTTACCTGCATAGTCAGTGGCCACGGCACCATGGCCAATGCGCGAGTCGCCAAAAACTCGGGAGTAGATGGTTTTCTTATTAAACCGATCAATGTGGTCAATCTGAAGCGGGTTTTGTCGGTGTATGTCAGATCGGGTTCAATGGTTATAGGTTAACCGTATCAGCATTCTGGAGCAGGTGGTATGTTTGAATCGGGTGAGAAAAAGCAAAAAATCAGCAAGCAGGATTATGACGCTGAACTTGATTTGATACTGGAACAGTTGCTGGATTTACAACAGCAACTGGACGACACCCGCACGGCAGCCTTGGTGATATTGGCGGGTGTGGATGGCAGTGGCAAAGGCGATATGCTGACCAAACTAAATGAGTGGTTTGATCCCCGTTATATGCGTACCCACGCCTACTCCGATGCGAGTGAAGATGAACGTAAACGACCCAGACACTGGCGTTATTGGATGAATATGCCCGTCAGTGGGCATCTCGGTCTGGACGTTTTTGGCTGGTATGGGCAATTGTTTTCTGATTGTCTGCGTGGTGTGATGAACACCGAACAGGCGGAGGCGGAATTGGCCCATATCAACCGCCTGGAAAAAACCTTGACCGACAACGGCATATTGGTGATTAAAATCTGGTTGCACCTTACCCGTACGCAACAGATCAAGAAAATCAATAAACTGGCCGAGCAGCGAGACAGCACCGCTAAACTGACGGATTCCGAGAAGCAACACCTTAAACGCTATCCTGAATTTATAGCCTTGGCTGAGCGCGTACTCAGGGCCACCCACACGGAGTCCGCCGACTGGCTGGTGTTGAACGGCTATGATGCCAATTATCGACGACTGACCATCGCTCGCCACCTGACCAGTCGTTTGACTTCAGCCCTGCAGCGTCAGCATACCGATGGGGATGAGCGTGCTAAACCCGCACTGATCGCTGAACCGCTGTACTCCAGGCTGAGTACGATTGATTTGTCGCAAACCCTGGACAAAAAAAGATACCAAAACCTGTTGGTTCACCATCAAAACAGATTGGGTGAATTGACCAACCAGGCCAGACACGAAGGCGTGGGGACTATGCTGGTATTCGAGGGTTGGGATGCCTCAGGTAAAGGGGGGGCGATCAGGCGGCTTACTGCGGCCCTGGATGCCCGCAACTACACGGTCATCCCTATTGCCGCGCCTTCGTCAGAAGAAAAAGCTCATCATTATTTGTGGCGATTCTGGAAGCATGTTCCGCGAGACGGGCAGATCACGGTGTACGATCGAAGCTGGTATGGGCGGGTTTTGGTAGAGCGGGTTGAGGGGTTGGCGAGTACTATGGCGTGGATGAGGGCCTATTCTGAAATTAACGAGTTTGAACGGGAACTGGCCGAGCATGGCATTTTAGTGATCAAATTCTGGCTGCATATCAGCAAGGAAGAGCAACTCAGGCGGTTTGCCATCCGGGAAAATACCCGTTACAAACGCTATAAAATCACCGCAGAGGATTACCGTAACCGTGCTCGCTGGGATGTTTACGAACAAGCCGTAGATGAAATGCTGATCAGAACCGACACGCCCTACGCGCCTTGGTATGTGATTCCTTCGGAGAACAAATACGATGCCAGAATCAGGATTTTCGAGCACCTGGAGGCGGCGTATCAAAGCCGCCTCGCATACCGTTCTGTCATTCGTAGCCAAAAGTTTTGATCAAGGACTTGGCCTGATCCCCGGCCAGAAACTTCATAAAAGCGAGTGCCGCCGGATCGGTTTGGCCCTTGTTCAGCAGTATCGCATCCTGGCGCAAAGCTGGATACCAATCGACGGGTATCTTCCAGACCGAACCACCCGCCGTCAATTTTCCGTTTTCCTCAACTTGTGACACGGCAATAAAGCCGAGTTCAGCATTGCCGCTGGCAATAAACTGCTGGGCTTGCGTGATGTTTTCACCCAGCACCAAGCGGCTGGACAGTTGCTCCGACAGGCCTAGCCTGTTCATTACCGCCATCGCAGCGGCCCCATAAGGAGCAAGCTTGGGATTGGCCAGCGCGATATGTTCAAAATGGCCTTTCTTTAATACTTCTCCCTGCTCATCCACAAACCCCGGTTTCGTACTCCACAACACCAACCGCCCCACGGCATACGTGAAGCGAGTGCCGGGCACGGCAAGGTGTTCCTGCTCCAGTTTGGCAGGAATCACGTCATCCGCCGACAGCAACACCTCGAAGGGGGCTCCGTTTTGTATCTGCGCGAAAAATTTGCCACTAGACCCTGTGGCTACGTTCAAGGTGTGCCCGGTCGCTTGAGTAAAGGCGGTGGCCAGCGTTTTGATCGGGCCTGCAAAATTGGAAGCCACCGCGACATTTACCTGATCGGCCCACACGGGGCCGACACCGCTCAACAGCACACTTAAAAGGAAAAGGAATCGGTTGTACATGGCGTGTTCTCGTGATTAAAAAGCCTTCGAATGATACATCAGGTTATAACGACCGAACACCATAGGGTTTACCAAACCCCTTTTTTTCTGTTGTATACAGTGTTTCCGTTCGATGAAGCGGCTTAAAAAGCCACTTCTACACCATTTGCGGTTCAGATGCCCTTGCTTACTCAGTCGATATAACTAAGAATAAATAACGACACGGATTACTCGGCAGGAAGCCATATTTTTCACGCATTATTCGGAGCGACGTTCATGAACACCAATCGAACTATCCCGCTGTTTCCCATGGCTTTGCTGTCAGTGTTCGGCATTCCGGATGCTGCCTGGGCATTGCCGCCGACCACCCTCCCGGACATCACTCTGACGGTGGCGGGATCAACCATCCAGGACAACTACCTGCTGAAGTACCTGGCCCAGGTGTGCAAACCCGATACCCTTGATACGTATCAGGATGCCGACCCTGTGGGCAAAGGCACCTACTACAAGGCTTTTTTCTGCACCCTTGATTCAGAAAAATTGGCCGGATTGCAGCTACAGGATCCCAAGCTGCTGATTCTTAAACGTAACCGTAACGGTGCCATTACCGGTGTCAGCCCATTGTTGGATCCTGGCAAAAAAATCAACATGATGGGTATAGCCAATACAGACAGCACCGCAGCGCAGTGCAGCGAAACCCTGCCTGGCTCCAGAAGTTGGACTTGCCGCATCGACCGTCCGGGCGATCAAATGCAAGTGACACCGGATATGGGGGTGTCTGACATTGACCCGCAAATTTTCAGGGCGATCAACTTCACGCCCAGCATTGATGACAAAACCTATGCCGAACCAACCCCCGCCCTGGTGGCCAAAACGCTGAACGTGGCCAGTGCCGGTGCGTTGGTGCAGGGCATTATCGTGACCAGGGATTTAAGAGATGCCCTGCAAACAGCCGGGATCAATCAGGGCTTGTTGTCGTCGGAATGTCAGGGCAACGAGAGTGTGGCCTGTATGCCCAGCCTGAGCAAAAGCCTGATCGCCAGTTTGTTTGCCGGGAAGATCGCTCGCTGGAGCGACATCCAGGTGGGCTATACCCCGACCGGTTCTACCGGCCCGATCGCCGAACCTTTAACCACGTATAAAGGCCCAGCGGACACCAAGGTTTATCTGTGCCGCAGAAACAAAGGAGCCAGCACCCAGGCCGCATTTAATGCGTATTTTCTGAACAATCCGTGTTCCTCAGCGACTGGATTAACCCCGGCGGAAGTCAGTAACCCGTTGAATGGGCCTATGGTGTTGACACCCACACAGGTGACGGCAGAGGAAACCTGCCTGGCTGATCTGAACGATGGCACCAATAACGGTACCTTGAACCCTGCTTTGGCCAAAGCGTGGGGGATAGGCATGATTACCACGGAACGGAATACCAGCCTGGGCAAAAATTACCGTTTCATCAAGATAGACGGAGCGGACCCCACGCTGGAATCAGTCGCCAGCGGCCATTACGCTTATTTTTCCGAGGCGACCTACCATTGGCGCAAGCTTGATCCCAAACCCAAAGGCGATGTCTTAACCATTATTCAGAAAATTGCAGCGGGAGCGAGTGCGCCTGCCATCATGGCCAGCATCAATGCCACGATCAAACACACCTGGGGACAGGGTACATTTCTGGCCCTGACTACCCAAGGCTATGCCGCCAAATACCCGTTCGATCCTCTGTTTCCGGTATCATCGTATACCCATACCCTGAAGGGCGGGATTGATAACTGCCGTTTGCCCCAAGTGGATAGTGCCCCTGTTGGCGGCAAGTCACCTTTGTAAAACCACTCCCTGCGTGACAGGGAACGGATATCCAGACCTGAGAACACGCAATGACCGTTAAACAATCTGCCGGAAGTAATGCCGGAATTCCCCACTGGGTTGAGGGCGAACTGCGCTTGGCCGGAGGGCTAAACGAGCGTTTGTTCACGCTGTTGGCGGCCATAGGCCGTACAGGCTCCATTAACCAGGCGGCCAGGGAAGTCGGTTTGAGTTACAAAGGGGCCTGGGAAATGGTGGAGCGGGCCAACAATTTGTCTTTGCACCTGCTGGTGGCTTCGGCTACCGGCGGGCGGCACGGTGGGGGAACCCGGCTTACCCCGGAAGGAGACCGATTGATTACATTATTCGAGCAACTCAAATCGCACCATCAAGAGTTCCTCACCCTACTTAACCAACAACTCGCCACTCAGGGCGAGCTTAGCTATTTATTCAGGAGATCATCCATGCAAGCCAGTGCTCGTAATCAGTTATTTGGAACCGTCAGCGCGGTAAAAATCGGCAGCGTCAATGCTGAAGTTGAAATCCGCTTAAAAGGAGACACCCAGGTGGTGGCGGCCATTACCCGTGAATCCGCCGAATCCTTGGGGATCCAACCCGGTAATGAAGTTATCGCGCTCATCAAAGCCCCCAACATCATGATCATCAAGGATTTTGGCGGCTACCGTTTGTCGGCCCGCAACCAGTTGAGTGGTACGGTGAGCCGTATTGAACAGGGTGAGGTGAATGTCGAGGTGGTAGTCGAATTGCCAGGAGGGGACAGCATAGCCGCCACCGTGACCCGCAACAGTTCAAAGTCGCTGGCTCTGGCCGAAGGGGACACGGTAACGGCTGTGTTCAAGGCCGGTGCGGTCATCCTGGGTGTGGCGACAGCCTGACACACACTCCGTTCTGTGGCCTTCATAACCCCACCTTCCGGTTTCGGGAGGTGGGGTTTTTACGTTTTAAAAATCATTTAAACCACGATGGTTATTCATGTTACTTAATGACTTTTCCAAACACGATCAAGTGCAAAAAAAGGAACACGCACGGTTTATAATACTGTTCATTCTGAACACATGTCATCTGCGTTGTTTCTTTCGATACACTTTAGTTTATAGGGGTTTTTATAGTGGCCAATACTTCGGAATTCATGACAACCCGTGAGGTAGCGAAGTATCTCGGTGTGGGCCTGACCACCGTGCAATGCTGGGTGGAATCAGGGGCCTTGCCGGCATGGAAAACGGCGGGCGGGCACAGACGCATCCCCAGAACAGCCGTAGAAAAGCTGGTGTCGGAGCAAACCGCCACCCTGGATGAGGTGCGCTCTAACGTGCTTATCGTCGAAGACAACCCGGTGGAACGGGAACTGTACCGTCAGCATTTTGAGGAGTGGAATCTCCCTTTGCGTTTGTACATGGCCAGGGATGGATATGAAGGTTTGCTGCTGGCCGGACGTCACGACCCTGATTTTGTCATTGCCGATCTGTCCATGCCGCTGATGAACGGCATCAAGATGATAGACAGCCTCTACCAACAATCTCCGGCAGAAAAACCGGTCGTTGTCGTGATTACCGGCCTGACCATGGAAGAGATTTCCACGCTGGGGGAATTGTCTCCTGACATTCCCGTTTATCCCAAACCCGTACCGTTCACCGCTCTGCGCCAGGTATTACAACGCCATCTTCACAGTAAGTTCGCCATTCGAAGATCCGGGGCACTCATACGCGAATGATGTCGCCCTGGCCTATCGGCTCACCACTCAACTTATCTCAAAACCGAATAAGAAAACGACTATTAGTTATTTTTTGCGCTATGAAATGAGCGGTATGCTGGGCTTAAGTACCTTAATGACAATCCCTTAGCCCCTTAAGCCTTCAGCGACAAAAATACCCCCGTGGATACGTTCTCAGCCCATACTTCGGGACCTTTAGTCACCGAGTTACGAAATCCCGATCAATCCGGTCACGCCCCTGCCGTGTTGACCTTCCCACAAGCCCGTGCGCTGAGTCTTTCGATACGCGCTACGGCTTTGGTGTTTGAAGACCCGGCCTCCAAAAGCCTGTTTGAGCGGCTTGAGCGGATAGCCCCCAGTGATGCCAGCGTCATGGTCATCGGTGAAACCGGCACGGGCAAGGAACTCGTCGCCCGCGAAATACACGCCCTGAGTCAACGTCATTCAGGCCCGTTTGTGGCCGTCAACTGCGCGGCCTTGCCCGAAACACTGATAGAAAGCGAATTGTTTGGCCATGAGAAAGGGGCTTTTACCGGAGCGATACAGAGCAAGCCCGGATGGTTCGAAAGTGCCAACGGTGGCACCTTGTTTCTTGATGAAATCGGAGATCTACCCCTGAATCTGCAAGTCAAACTGCTGCGGGTGTTACAGGAACGGGAAATCGTCAGAGTGGGATCACGTCAACCCACGCCCATCAATGTGCGCCTGATCGCCGCCACTCATGTCAACCTGGAAAAAGCGGTAGGGGCCGGAACATTCCGGGAAGATTTGTTCTACCGACTGAATGTCGCCACGCTTAATCTGTTACCGTTACGAAAAAGACCGGGTGATATTCTGCCCCTGGTGCAGCATTTCATTGCGGTTTACAGCGAGCGTCTTGAACGGGGTGATGTGCAATTGGCACCGGAAGCGGCACAGCGTTTGATTGAGTACCAATGGCCGGGCAATATCCGCGAACTGGAAAACGTCATCCACCATGCCATACTGGTATCCACAGAGGGGATGCTACGACCCGAAGATTTGCATTTTTCCATGCCTGAGTTGCGTCGGCATACCGCTACAGAACCTGATGAAGCCCAGCACTATGCCTTGAATGATTTACGTCTGGCCATGATGCAGTTGTTTGAATTTGAAACGGCAAACCTGATGGAAAGCGTAGAAGAAACCTTGGTCAGGGCGGCCTACGCGTATTGTGAACAGAACCAGGTACACACGGCCCGTCTGCTGGATACCAGTCGAAACATTTTGAGGGCACGCCTGATCCGCTACGGATTGATCGCAGGACGCCGAGACAGACCCGCCCCCGTCCACGAAGACGACGCCCCACCCCGCAAAGCCTCCGCCTCGTTCCCGCGTTCCTGAGTGGGGATGCCTGCGAACGCAACGTAAATGATCCCGCTCCAACGATTGGTTATTGCAGTATCATAGCCGCCCCTAACAACCCTGGACGTTTCATCATGTCACATTCCAAGCCTATGCCTTATTACGGGCCTGTCACCGCCGATCAACTCCACGAGGACGACCACTACGAACTCAGTCAGGGTCATCCGGTGTATTGCGCGCCGGCCGGTTCGGATCACGGTGGATCCAATACGTTGGGTGCTTCGGTGATTGACAGCGATCCTGACATTGATATGGACAGGTGTTGATGTGGGGTTCTCGCCGGATGCGGGTACGCTCAGAGCACCGGATGTGGCCGTGTTGGCGGCTGATGCCCTGCCAGCCAGTGGCTGGATTGCGGGCGTGCCGCCGCTGGCGGTGGAATATGCGTCACGCGGACAAAACGAAGCTGCATT
>JBPCSC010000415.1:0-11051 GCA_051007495.1 Methylococcaceae bacterium
GGGCTATGGTGTCCGAGAGATTATCAATGGTGATGATGCTGGGAACGGTGTTGACATTGGCATAATTGGCGGCGGTGTAAACCCGATCCAACTGAATGAGGCAAAATACGCCTTCACCGATGAGACCGATGCAGGCGATGAACACAATAAGATACAATTTTTTTTTGATGGTCATGGTTTGGTATCGTGTTGCAAAATAAATCCAACTTTTCTCCCTTAATGCTATGAATTCAATCAAAGCCCTATCACCTGTGGACGGCAGCCACCTGGGTGATTTTATGCCGCCCGAACCGGAACAGATCCAGATCATGATCCGTGAACTACGCCAGGCGCAACGCGTGTGGTCCAATCGGCCTGTTGCCGAACGGGTGGAATGTATTACCGCCTTGCAGCGGGTGATCATGTCGCGGCTGGATGAGTCGGTTGAACTCATCAGCAAGACCACCGGCAAAGTGCCCACTGAAACCTTGCTGGGCGAACTGTATCCGGTTCTGGAGCAAATTCGTTACTACGAGCAGGCGGCGGTGTCGGTTCTGGCCAGGCAAAACATCGAAACCTCACGTATGGCGTATCCGGGTTCTCAGGCTTATGTGGAGCAGCGTCCGTACGGTGTAGTGGCCATTATCAGCCCGTGGAATTATCCGTTCCAATTATCCATGATTCCGGCCCTGACCGCCCTGCTGGCGGGCAATGCCGTTATCATCAAGCCCTCGGAATTATCTTTGCCTGTGGGGGCATTGATGAACGCCATGTTTCAGGCGGTGCCTGAACTGGCCCCATTGGTGACGGTAATTTCAGGCGGAGGCGAGACGGGGCAATCGCTGGTCGGGTCTGATCCCGATCTGATATTTTTCACAGGCAGCGGCAGCACGGGGGTGAAGGTCATGAGCCAGGCCGCCACTCGGCTAATACCGCTCATCATGGAGTTAGGCGGCAAGGATGCGCTGATCGCACTGGACGATGCCCCGTTTGAACGTACGGTGCAGGCGGCGGTTTATGGGGCGTTCGTCAACAGTGGCCAGGTGTGTATTTCGGTAGAACGGGCCTTGGTTGCCCGGTCACTGCATGACCGGTTTGTGCAGGCCGTGGTAGAGGCAACGGCCCGCCTCACCGTGGGGTCCGATGCTTCCTGTGATCTGGGGTCCATGAGTTCGCCCCGACAAATCGAAACGGTAGAAGCGCATTATCATGATGCGATTGCGAAGGGGGCCAAGGCATCGGCCCCTTTCCGGCGGGAAGGATCGTTTGTTTATCCGGTGGTGTTGTGGTCGGTCACTGAGGATATGCGGGTCTGGCAGGAAGAAACCTTCGGCCCTATCCTGCCCATCATGGCCTTCGACCACCCTGACGAAGCCGTTGCCCTGGCCAATGCCTCTGAACTGGGCTTGAATGGCAGCGTGTTTACCTGCGACACGGAACGCGGCCAGGCCATAGCCCGGCAATTGCAGGTGGGAGGGTGTGCCATCAATGAGGTCATCAAGCATGTAGGGCATCCGGGCCTGCCGTTTGGTGGGGTCAAGCGCAGTGGGTTTGGTCGCTACCGGGGGTCCGAAGGATTAAGGGCTTTCACCCACAGTGTGTCGATCATGGTGAACACCGGAGACAAAACCCACGAACCCAACTGGTTTCCTTATTCCACTTCAGGATATGCCGACCTGCGCGGTTTTGTGGATTGCATGCACGGAGACGGCAACTGGATGCAGCGTCTGGCGCGTAACTGGAAGGCCATGCAGTCATTCCGTAATTATATAACCCTGCCGGGATTTCAATCCCGTAACAACAAGTAATAAAAATGGTAGTCGACATGACGAGAAAATCCACCGGTAGAGTGCTGGTCATAGGGGCCGGATTAGGCGGCCTGTCCGCTGCGATTTCACTGGCCACAGAAGGATTTCAGGTTGATCTGGTAGAAAAAAACGGGCATTTGGGTGGCAAACTCAACGTATTGGAAAGAAATGGGTTCAGCTTTGATCTTGGGCCTTCCATATTAACCATGCCGCATATCTTCGAGTCACTGTTTACCCGGGCAGGCCGGAGTATGGAAGATTATCTCACCATAGAACCGGTTACGCCGCACTGGCGTAATTTTTTTGAAGACGGAACCGTATTCGACCTGTGGCCGGACAAACTGGCCATGGAGCGTGAACTGATGCGGGTATTCCCCAAGGATGTGAAAGGGTTTTTCCGGTTTCTTGAATATGCCGGAACCATCACCTCAAAAGTGGAGCAGGGCTATTTTTATGATGGCCTGGATACCTTATGGGAAGTGGTGCGCCATTATGGTATATGGAGCAGCCTGACCGGATTCGACATATTCAACAGCATGGATCAGTCGGTGAGAAAATACATACGCGATCCCCGCCTGGTAGATACTCTTAATTACTTTATCAAGTATGTCGGTTCCTCGCCTTATGATGCTCCGGGCCTGATGAACCTGTTGCCACATATCCAGTTTGCCTACGGGCTTTGGTATGTAAAAGGAGGCATGTATAACCTGGCACGAGGATTGGGCCAGTTGGCGGCAGAACTGGGCGTTAATGTTCATCTCGACACGGAAATTACCCATCTCGATTCCGGCGGGGGGCGGATAGAGCGGGCACATACCGGCGATGGCCGTGTGTTTAATGCGGATCTGGTGGTATCGAATATGGAAGTCATACCGGCCATGAAACATCTGCTGAAATGCAGCGAAACCGAACTCAAACCGCTGGAGAAATTTGGCCCCAGTTGTTCTGGTCTGGTTTTGCATCTGGGTATAGACCGGCAATATCCACAACTGGCCCACCACAATTTTCTGTATGCCCACGATGCCCGTCAGCATTTTGATTCCATATTCCAGAAAGGCGTGTTGTCGGATGACCCCACCCTGTATCTGGTGGCCCCGTGCAAAACCGATCCGGCCCAGGCCCCAAACGGATGCGAGATAATCAAGGTATTACCCCACATACCCGCCATAAACCCTGATCATCCGCTCACTCATGAAGACTATATGGCCTTCCGGGAGCGGGTACTCGACAAACTGGAACGCATGGGTTTGACTGACCTGCGTCGCCATATCGTGACTGAGGAAACCTGGACTCCACTGGATATAGAAAAACTATACCGTTCCAACCAGGGTTCCATTTATGGCGTGATCACCGATCGCAAAAGCAATAGAGGATTCAAAATACCGCACCGAAGCAGCCATTACCGGAATCTTTACTTCGTAGGCGGCAGCACCAACCCGGGCGGCGGTATGCCCATGGTTACCCTGTCCGGCCAACTGGTCAGAGACAAGATACTGAAAGACCGCCTGCGTAAATCGTGAGCGTTCGGCCTACCCTTACTTCACCATCAACCCAAGTACACAATATCGTGGTCAATTCAAACTCTCCTCAACCTGATGTATCCAGTTTTCAGGGGCTGATACTGGCTTTGCAGCACTACTGGGCTTCCCGGGGGTGTGTCATCCTGCAACCTCTGGATATGGAAGTCGGTGCCGGTACTTTTCACCCGGCCACCTTTCTGCGTTCCATAGGCCCTGAACCCTGGAATACGGCTTATGTTCAACCCTCCAGGCGGCCTACTGATGGCCGTTATGGTGAAAACCCCAACCGGCTTCAGCACTATTATCAGTTTCAGGTATTGATGAAACCCTCGCCTGCTCATATCCAGGAATTGTATCTGGGTTCTCTGGCGTATTTGGGGTTTGATCTGCTGGAACACGATATTCGTTTTGTGGAAGATAACTGGGAATCCCCCACATTGGGGGCCTGGGGTTTGGGCTGGGAAGTCTGGCTGAACGGTATGGAAGTCACCCAGTTTACCTATTTTCAGCAGGTGGGCGGAATTGATTGCCGCCCGGTCAGCGGCGAGATTACCTATGGTCTGGAACGCATCGCCATGTATTTGCAGGCCAAATCCAGCGTATATGATTTAACCTGGGCAGCTGGCCCGGCAGGAATCGTTACCTATGGCGATGTGTATCATCAAAATGAAGTTGAAATGTCGGCCTTTAATTTTGAACACGCCAATACCGGGTTTTTGTTCGGCAATTTTGATTGTTATGAACAGGAATGTAAAAAACTGATTGAGTCCGGCTTGCCCTTGCCGGCCTACGAAATGGTATTAAAAGCCTCCCACACGTTTAACCTGCTGGATGCCCGCCATGCCATATCGGTTACTGAACGGCAACGCTATATCCTCCGAGTCCGTGAACTGGCCAAATCCGTGGCCGAAACCTATTACCAGCGGCGCGAACGTCTCGGTTTTCCGTTATTGAATTCATTAGGCATACACAATGGCTGAACTGCGCGATCTTTTATTTGAATTAGGCACTGAGGAACTGCCGCCTAAATCCCTTTTAAGTTTGAGCCATGCGTTAAGCACGCTTGTGCAGGCGGAACTGGAAAAGGCCGGGTTGACCCACGGGGAAATCACGGCGTATGCCACGCCCAGGCGGTTGGCCTTGCACATAGGCGCACTTGCTTGCGTACAACCCGATCAGACCATCGAACGCCGTGGCCCTGCCGTCGCGGCAGCGTATCAGGCCGATGGCACTCCGACCCGCGCCCTGGAAGGCTTCCTCAAAAGCACCGGATCCACGGTCGAGCAGCTTCAAGAGACTCGCGTGGGCAAAAACGCCTGGGTCTGCGTGACTCAGCACAGTCCTGGCGAACCCACAGCAGACCTGATGCCTGGCATTCTGCAACGGGCTTTGGCGGCCCTTCCCATCGCCAAACGGATGCGATGGGGTCAGGGTGAGGCGGAATTTGTCCGTCCTGTGCACTGGGTGGTTTTGCTGTTGGGTTCCGACATCATCCATACCCACATACTGGACGTGGCCACCGGTCGTAACACATACGGCCACCGTTTCCATCATCCGGAGGTCATCACCCTGGGCCACCCCGGCGATTACACCCAAACCCTGTACGATACCGGTCAGGTGATCGCTGAATTTGCCGCACGGCGTGATCTCATCCGCACCGCCGCCATGAGTGCCGCCGCTGAAGTGGGCGGCCAGGCCCATATCGAAGAGGAATTGCTGGATGAAGTCACGGCACTGGTCGAATGGCCGGTTGCCGTGCTGGGTGGGTTTGAATCACGGTTTCTGGCTCTTCCGGCGGAAGTGCTCATTACCACCATGCAGTCCAATCAAAAGTATTTTCCGGTCAAGGATGCGGAGGGGAAACTCCTGCCTTATTTCATTACCTTCAGCAATATCTCCAGTAAACACCCGGCCACGATACGCAGTGGTAATGAACGGGTGGTTCGTCCCCGACTGGCCGATGCCGAGTTTTTCTGGAATCAGGACAGAAAACGAACACTGGAAGACATAGTACCGGATCTGGCCAGCATAAGCTTTCAGAAAACCTTGGGTTCAGTATTGGACAAAACCCGGCGGGTACAGGATTTGGCCGTCACTCTGGCTGGCCAGTTAAGTCATGATGAACATTTGGTTGCGCGTGCGGCCTGGTTGGCCAAAGCCGATTTACTCAGCAATATGGTTAATGAGTTTCCAGAATTGCAAGGCATTATGGGCCGGTATTACGCGGTGGCCGAAGGTGAACCTGAAGCGGTTGCGCGGGCGATTGAAGAACATTATCTGCCCAAGGTATCGGGTGGTGATTTACCCTTAACGGCAACAGGCCAGGTTTTGGCGGTGGCTGAAAAACTCGATACACTGACCGGCATTTTCAGTGTGGGCTTGATTCCCACTGGAGATAAAGATCCCTACGCACTGCGGCGGGCCGCACTGGGTATTATCCGTATTCTGATTGAAACCAATATGGATACTGATCTTGAGGGTTTGATTGGCCAGGCTGTACACGGGTTTAAACACGAGTTCGACCGAACTACTGTGGCCTTGCAGGTATTTGAATTCATTATGGAACGGTTTAGAGGATACTGCCTGGAGCGGGGATACCGTGCGGATGAATTTGAAGCCGTACTGGCCGTGCGGCCTACGGTGTTAACCGATTTCAGCAGGCGTATGGACGCGGTAAAAGCCTTCCGCCAACTGCCCGAAGCCGATAGCCTGGCCGCTGCCAACAAGCGTATCCGCAACATTTTGCGCAAGGTGGATGGCAGCGTGGCGGCATCGGTGGATGAATCCGTACTGACCGAAACCGTAGAACGCACTCTGTTACACGCCGCTCATTTGTCCCATGCAGATACCCGAACGCTGCTGCAATCATCCGACTACCCCGCCGCATTACTGCGCTTATCTACCCTGAAAGACCCGGTCGATGCCTTTTTCGATCAAGTCATGGTGATGTGTGATGAGCCTGTCCTCAGACAAAATCGCCTGGCCTTGTTGTCCTTTATCGAAAACCTGTTTCTGGATATAGCCGACATCTCCCGTTTGCAGGGGTAAGGTCGCGGCCCCTATAGGCTACCCGGGGGGCATTCTCCGGGTAAGCCATTAGCCCTGAGATTCCGGCAGAGTATTCATGCTACCGAATATCTGCGGATACAGGGAACATGGCATTCAGCCCATCCAGTCCATTCCCTGCTGTCACCCCGCTTATAACGCCAGAATTATGTCCGTTACTCATCACGATAAACAGTTTCACATTGACGGAAAACCGGTATTGATTCTCTCGGGAGAAATCCATTATTTTCGCCTTCCGAAAACGGTTTGGCAGGAACGACTGGATCGACTGAAAGAGGTGGGATGTAATACGGTTTCCAGTTATATCCCCTGGTTATGTCATGAACCGGTGCGGGGCAGGATGGATCTCTCCGGGCATAGCCGTCCTGAACTGGATTTGGCCGGGTTTATCGACCTGTGCCATGACAATGGTTTGTGGTTTATTGCCCGTCCGGGTCCTTTTGTAATGGCCGAATTGAAAAACGAGGGTTTGCCGTACTGGCTATATGAGGAATACCCGGAGATTATTCCGGTGGGTTGGGATGAGGCTACTGCCACTACGCGTACGGTGGATTATCTGGCCCCCCGGTTTCTGGAGGCAGTAGCCGATTGGTATGCCGCTGTCATGCCTGTAGTGGCCGCCCGTCTGCAATCGGTTTCAGGCAATGTCATCGCCGTACACCTGGATAATGAAATGGGTATGTTGTCGTGGTGTAGCAATACTCCTGATCTGACTGATTTCCTGCTGGACGATTGTGTGGCCTGGCTTAAATCCCGTTATGACACAAAAACCCTTTTGACACGTTATCCGTTCAGCCTGGATATACCCTTGCGCTATCGCAGTGCGCTGCGGTCGCCTCAGGAATCCTGGGTGCTGCGCTGGTGGCGAGACCTGGGTTATTACCTGCGTCACCGCCATGCCCGCTATGCGGGCCACCTGCGGCAACTGGCAGAGGCTCAGGGTATACGTGATGTGCCGCTGTTCATCAATATACACGGTACAGGAGGAGGCCGGGGTTTTAACTACCCTGTGGGTATTAGTCAGTTGTATGAAACCTATGCACAACCTGGCCCTTATCTGGCCGCGACCGATTATTATCTGGGCAATCTGACCGGCGATAATTTTCAGGATTTGTACCTGTGTAATGCCTTTACTGCCGCCAGTATGAGAGCGGATCAAACCCTGTGCAGTCTGGAGTTTGAATGTGGCGACGGGGATTATGGCAACATGCAGGCTAATCGGCTGAATCCTGAGGCATTGGAACTCAAGCTCAGAATGAGCCTGGCGCAAGGCTATAAACTCATCAATTTTTATTTGTTTGCCGGAGGGTATAACTATATCCTGGATCCGGCTCCTGCCGATGGCGACGACCGCATCGCCATTACCGGGGCCATACACGGTGTGGCGGCTCCGGTCAAGGCTGACGGACGCTTGAGTTATACCTTTCCCTGGATGGTGCGTACGGTTAATGAGGTGCTGAATGAGGCCGAGTATTGGGCGAGTAGTACCGAGGAATGGGACGCCTTAAGAGTGGGGTTTATCCCCGATTACTACATGACCGAATGCTGTTACCCTGAAAGCAAACGTCAACGTGGTTTATTCGACAATCTTCAGGCCAACCGGGCTTATGGGGCCTGGGAGAGTATGCTCAGGGCTTTATTGCTGGCCGGATATCGCTACGGTGCGGTGGATATTCAAAATACCCCTGTCAGCGAATGGGGCAATAATGTGCTGATACTGCCTGCCGCCCGTTATCTGGATGCCGGTGTGCAGGAAAAACTGGCCGAATGGCTGGAAGCCGGTGGACGTTTGCTGCTGTATGGTGAAGTGCCGCTCTACGACATGGAAGGACAATCCTGTGAGCGACTGGCCCAATGTTTGGGTGTTAAACCGACTGAAGCCCGACATTCAACTGCGGGGGTATATCTCTCATTAAAAGCCGATGGCTGGGCCAAACCCCGAGCGGAGGTGCGTACTCATTTTGCGCAGTGTTTTACCGGGGAGGCAATCACTCCGCTGCTGCGTTTGCATGACAGCGATGCCATTGCCGCGTTTGAGAGCAAAGCCCAACACGGCTTGGCCATAGTCGTGGCTACGGCGTATCCCTGTGATGTGGATTTTTTCCAAACGGCAGTGGAGCGATTGGGGGTTAGCCCGAAGTGGCGTCACGATTGCGCCGAACGGGGGATATTCATGACCACGACCATCAACACAGAAGGCCAGCGTGCGCTGCATCTCATCAATCTGGATGGTTTTGATAAATCGTTCAGGGTGTGGTTTGAGAACCATCCGCTACGCGAGGGCGCAGCGTTTTATCTCTCGGCGCGGGGTTCTATGACGTATCGGCTATTGGATTGACGGATGGGCGCAAAGCTGGCGCGTATGCCTTTGAAGACGGCCTTTGCGATCTGGGTTTGATGCTGGGGGGAGATCAGATTGAGTTCTTCCTCAGGATTGGAAATAAATGCGGTTTCAATCAGCAGAGACGGAATGTCAGGCGATTTAAGCACCACGAAGCCGGCTTTTTGTATCTCCTGATGATGGACAAGAAAGCCTTTTTTAAGCTCTCGCAGAATTTTCGAGGCAATCCGGTCGCTGGCATCCAGAGTGGCGTTTTGAGACAGATCCAACAGCACCGAGGCGAGGGTGGAATCCCCCCCATTCAGTTTTACTCCACCCACCAGCGCGGCGTTTTCGCGATCTGCCAGCCAGCGAGCAGCCTCACTGGTGGCACCGTGATCGGACAGGGTGAATACCGAAGACCCTTTGGCCTGATCGTTGATGTACGCGTCGGCGTGCAAGGACAAAAACAAATCCGCCTTGGCATCCCGTGCGGTCGACACCCGCTGACGCAAATCGACAAACTGATCTCCATTTCGAATCATGACCGCCTTCATATCTGTTTCTGCCCGAACAAAATCAGCCAATCTGCGGGCTATGGCCAGCACCACATCTTTTTCCATCAGGCCGGTCGGCCCTAAAGCCCCGGTATCTTTGCCTCCATGGCCGGCATCTATCGCAATCACCCAGTGGCGTCGGTTTCTATCCAATGCGGGTTTTTGCGGTTGAGCGGGTACGGCAGGCGGATCTGACACCGCGACGGACGGTGCAGGCGTGACGACCACGGGCAGAACCGTGCGTTTAACCGGAGTGGGGGCGGGTTCTGGATTGAGCGGTTTGGCGGCTACCGGACTGGCCGTTTGCAGGTCTATGTCGAGAATCAAATGCGCTTGTTCTCCAACACGCTGCATACGTGACTTAAACCGTATGGGGGCTTTGAAATCAATTTGCACCCGCCGTTTGTCCTGCCCTTTGGCGGGGGGGAAGCTAATGCCCGCAATCAGCGATTCCGACCCGGCGGGCAGGGCAATTCCTGCGGTCATGGGTGTATCATCCAGATCCACATAAATGCGCTGGGGTTCGGCCCAATGGGTGATGCGGTAGTGCGGCAGTGCGGCAAAATGCAGTTCCAGTGGGTACGGTGGTGGTTTGAGTTCAGGCAAAACCGGAGAAGCTGGCGGAGCAGAGCCGGTAGCTTTCACCCACAAAGGGTAGATCACAGCCAGAGCAGTCATCAGTCCAACACCCAACAATGCCTTCTTGTAAGAAACGGATTTCATTATTTCGATTTCCCGATACTGCGCTGCACAATGTGCTGGAAGTTTAGCGAGAGCCTGTACAGCCGTACAAGCCTGCCGGAGATACAGGAGTGTACAATTTCTTGACCCATCGGATACACCATGACCAACCATAAAGATCTTAGACAAATGCTTAACAACGAGGCAGGAACGCCTCCGGAACCGGCCTGGCTAAAGCAAATGCCACGCGAAGCCAAGGATACCCTTCTGCTCAAGCTGATTAAACAGGTTAATCTGTTACACGGCATGACCCGCCAGGAAGTGTTGCATCTGCTGTATACCGTGCAACGGGTAATTCATCCTGCCGGCGAAGTCATCTTTCGAAAGGGTGATGATTCCGATCGTACCCTGTACATATTAATATCCGGTAAAGTGGACGTTTTAGGACAAAACCAAGAGACGGGCGAAGAAACCTTATTAGCCAGCCTGTCGCCCGGTCAGACGTTCGGCGAAATGGCTCTGGTGGAAGGCGGTGAACGATCTGCCATGGTTAAGGCAGTAGATCTCAGCGTAAGCCTTAGAGTATCTGCTGACCGGTTGGACAGGTATCCAGACATCGCTTTTAAAGTATATCTGAATATAGCCCGTATACTCTCAAAACGCTTGAGAGATGCCAACCTCGCCTTAATTGATTACGCCCATGCTTTAGACTGATCCGGCCTGCGCAGCACACAGAAAACCATTCGGATGCAACCATTCCTGTCTTGAGTTAAACGTACTTAATCCACGTCATACCTCTGATCCCTTATGACAAAACGCCCCTGGCAATCACTCAGAAACCTGCTACGCGCCAGCGTGGGGGGCGTTTTGTTGCTGGCTTTTTCACTGCACATTCTGGGTATGTTTTCCATTCCCCTGCTGGGGCGACTGGAAAACAGCGTGTATGATTTACGCATGAAAATGACCTTGCCCGGCGGTAAAGACAGTCGCATCGTAATAGTGGACATAGACGAAAAAAGTATCGCACGGGAAGGCCGATGGCCCTGGCCCAGAAACAGGCTGGCGTATCTGGTGGATTTGCTGTTTGATTATTATCAGATCAAGCTCATGGGATTCGATG
>JBPCSC010000416.1:0-3913 GCA_051007495.1 Methylococcaceae bacterium
CGTCAGCATAGGGTATTCCACTCAGGATGTAACGGCCCGTGCGGGTTCTGATTACACCCGCAGCGGCGGGGTGGTTAATTTTGATCCTGGCCAGACCGTTCAAACCATCGTAATACCCATACTGACCGATAAGGTGGTGGAAGATGACGAAACATTCAATGTCATTCTAAACCGGCCGACCCGCACAAGCATAAGCCGCACCCAGGGAACAGGAACGGTAGAAATAAAGAACGACGACATACTCACGACGTATACATTCGATACTGCTACCCCTGCACTGGTTACAGAAGGAAATACCGTAACGTTCAAGGTAATAGCCAGTAATCCGGTAGTCAAAGATACGGTGCTCAATTACCTGGTATCAGGCGTAGAATTACCCGGAATAGCCGGAGTAGCCTCGAATTTCGATTATTCCCCCTCGGGAGGACAACTCACAATCCCTCAGGGCAAAACCGAACAAAGCTTTGACATCACCTTCACTGATGACGGGATTCCTGAACCCAAGGAAGGCGTAAAGCTGATAGTACTGGATAATAATGGAGGTTTAAACAACCTGGATAGCCGTACACTGGTGTTGCAGGATGCAATGGTAAATCCCAATTTCAAACTGGGCAGTGACAAAGCCATATTAAAAATCGGCGATACGGCTACCATACTGTTTGCATTCAATACCATTCCGTATGGATTCACTGCGTCCGACATCAATGTGACCGGAGGGCGTATCAGCAATCTGCTTGTGGACAAACAGGGCGTAAATTATACGGCTACATTCACACCAACCATTAACAGCGAAGGATCGGCAATAATAAGTATTAAAGAAAAAAGCTATACCGATGCCAGTGGTGTTGATGGCGTAATACCCGACCCGCTAAACCTGACTATAGATACCAAAGCACCCAGTGTCATAATCAATTCTGACAAACAGTTTTTGAGAAGTGAAGAAACAAGCAAACTCAGTGTCATATTCACTGAAGAACCCAGTGACTTTACTGTAGATGATATTCGGGTTAAGGGTGGTGTCATAAGCGACCTCACATCAACATCATCAACGATATACAACGCTACATTCACACCGGACATAAGCAATTCATTGCTTGCGAACGCGTGGGTAGTCAATAAAGGCTTTACCGATAAATCAGGCAACCCTGGTAGTAGCATCAATACTCTAGTCATAACTGGAGATACCAAAGCACCAACACTGACAATCTATGCCGATAAAACCAGTTTCAAATCCGGAGAAACGGCGAAAATAACCTTCAAATTTGACGAAAGTCCGGTAGATTTCTCAGATACAGACATCCAGGCGACAAAAGGAAAAATAACCGGGTTAGAAGTTGATGGCAGTGACGTGAAAACTTATCACGCCATATTCACTCCAGATAAAGACACCAATAATCTGAATGGCAACATCTCGGTAGATGAAAACAGCTTCAAGGATGCGGCGGGTAATCTGGGACAGGTCAGCAACACCCTCGCCATTACCGGTGATACGTTTGCCCCATCCATGACATTATCAACAGACAAAAGCGTATTCAAGGCCGGAGAGAGTGCCATTCTGACCTTTGCGTTTAATGAACAGGTAACAGGGTTTTCAAACAAGTCTGTGAGTCTTGCTGGTGGAGCCATGAGTGATGTGACTACTACAGATAACAAAACCTGGAGTGCCGTATTCACCCCAACGGCTAATACCAATCAACTTAATGCCAGCATCAGTGTATCGGGCGATCAATATCAGGATCTGGCAGGAAACAAAGGAGTAAGCGTAAATCTGGGAACCAAAACCGGAAATCCACTGGAAATTAACGGAGATACCCAAGCCCCAACGCTGGAAATTACTGCGGATAAAACCGTATTCAAAACCGGTGATACCGCTAAACTGACATTCACTTTTTCGGAAGATGTCAAAAACTTTGATGTGAGTGATATTCAGACCACCGAAGGGATCATCACTGATTTCAAAGCCGACGACAAGGACAAAAAACTGTATACCGCCACTTTTACTCCCAAACCCAATACCTCCAACATCAACGCTAAAATAACCGTACCGGAAGGCGGTTATAATGATATGGGTAATAATGGAGGCAAGGAGTCGAGTCTGCCGGTAAGCGTAGATACACAGGGTCCTTCAGTTGTTATTTCCAGCAACATAAAAAGTTTTAACTATAAAAACACCGCAACAAGTTTACTCACATTTACCTTTTCTGAATTTCCGGCGGGATTCACCAAAGAAGATATAGACATCAAAGGTGCCGTTCTGGCGGGAACAATGAGCCAGTATGATCCGGCAACAAAAACCATAACAATCGGGATGATTGCGGACACAATTGATAATGTAAAGGTGACTGCCAGCATAGCCGCCAATAAGTATACGGATTCATTAGGTAATATAAACCCTGCCAGTGGAGAATTCTCTATAAGCGGTGATACCAAAAAACCTACGCTGAGCATTACCAATGACCGGGCCACAGACAAACAACTGATCAAAACCGGCGATACCGCCACCATACTCTTCAAATTTAGTGAAGCAGTCACCGATTTCACGCTGTCTGATATTCAGAACAACATCAGTCTGGGGACTCTGGGCAACTTATACAGGGATCCAGTCGACAACACCCTGTATAAAGCCACATATACCCCTAAAGCCGGACATGACCCTGATACCGATGTTATAAAGGTAGTGTCCAGTGCATATACGGATTTCTCTGGCAATGAAGCCTTGGAGGATGCCGGTTTTAATCAGGTATCCGATACGCGTTCACCAGGACTGGTCATTAGCGGAGATACCATTCCACAAGTATCGGCAGGGAGTGCGGCATTGGTTACTTTTACCTTTGATGAGGTTCCTGTAGGTTTTGGTGCAGAAGATATCAAGGCAATAGGTGGCAAAATCAGTGATTTTCAACTAATAGGGGCTAGCGGGAGTAAAATATACTCTGCCATTTATACCCCGGATGCGATGGATATTACCAAGCCGGTAGTCACAAAGTCAGTTACGGTTGAAGCCGGGGCATACACTGATGCAGCAGGTAACCCAGGTAATAGTGCAGGATACCAGACACCCTCTCTGAGAATAAGCAGTAACAAAGATACCACGACAACCATCAAGGCCGGTGAAGTGGCCAATCTGACATTTACCTTCAGCGATAAAGTGAAAGAGTTTACTACCAGCCAGATCTATATCGAAGGGGGTAGTCTGTCTCCTCTTGTATCCGACATCAGTGGTAAGGTATACACAACAAAACTAACGCCCAGCAAAACTGATACCTATAGTGGTGTGATTTCCGTTTCTGCGAATGCTTATACCGATACACTGGGTCGTCCGGGTAGCGTAAGCAATACCATTGTTATTAAAGGAGATACACAGATTCCCGTACTCACGATGAGTACAAATAAAACCACCATCAATTCATTGGCAGTGGACAATGAAGAACAGGCAGCCACCATTAGCTTTGCGTTTAGTGAAGAAGTTAAAAACTTCACCATGGCTGATGTCAAGGTTACTGGAGGAACAATAACACCACTGGTGCCGGATGCCGCAGATCCAACATTATACACCACCACATTAATACCTGTTTCAGGAACAAACTTATATGATATAAAAATTAGCGTACCCGGTAGTGGTTATTCCGACAAAAGCGACAACAAAGCAATAGATAGCCCGGTTCTTACAATCAAGGCCGATACATTGGCACCGGTGATCAATAAAGCCGCACAGATCAATCCACTGGGTATTGGAGATCCACTTACACTTCAATTCAACGAGGCCGTACTGCTTCCAAACATCGAATTGACAGACCCGCCAACTGCTGCCACCCTGGACTCCTCTCGTTCTTTATTAAACGATCAGCCTCAGTTTACTTTTCAGGATTCCAGAATAATAGTAACACCTCCACTTACAAAAGGGTATTGGAGC
>JBPCSC010000417.1:0-13223 GCA_051007495.1 Methylococcaceae bacterium
AGTGTTCATGCCAGTTCTGGGCAATCACGGCCTTATCACGATGATCAATCAATAAAAAACCGAGAGGAAAAAACAATGCTCATCTTTCTGAAAGTGCTGGTAGGTCTTTCCATACTGATTTTTCTGGTAGGACTCATCAAGCCCAAGTGGATTTTGTTCTGGATGAAGAGACCGGATCGGATCACGGCCACCACGATAGCACTGCTGTTGTTCATGGCCGCCTGGACTGGCATCGCCAAAATAACGCTCAAACCCAAGGCTCAATCCGATGCGCCGCAGCACCGCACTGTGGATGACCAAAACAATCTGGACTTCGGTCGTACGCGGTAATCAGGAACGGCACAGGACTGGGTTTGGCTGTATGGAGCCAGGAAAAGCAGGTATCATCCTGATTTTTCCCTAATCTGTAGCGTAACGCCCATGCAAATATCGACTCATTCAGTCGTACACATTCACTATACGTTGACCAACGATGATGGTGATGTACTTGATACCTCCCGAGGACACGAACCCTTGGCGTACATTCAAGGCCTGGGGAACATCATCCCCGGTCTGGAAGAGGCCTTGACCGGACGTACACTGGGGGATCGCTTCACGGTATCCATTCCACCCGAACAAGCCTACGGGCCTTTCCACGAGGACAGGGTTCAAACGGTGCCGCGTGGGGCATTCGAGGGAGTGGATGAAATAACGCCGGGTATGCAGTTCCATGCCCAGAGCAATGATGGCACTGTGCTGGTTACCGTTATTGATATCAGAGACGATCAAGTGTTACTTAACGGAAATCATCCTATGGCCGGCATGACCTTGCACTTCGATGTTGAAGTTACGGGCATTCGTGAAGCCACGCATGAGGAACTGGATCACGGCCACGTACACGGGGACGGTGGTCATCATCATTGATGTTTCGGGTATTCGACTCCGGCTAACCGGTCGGAGCGATGCCCAAACCCGCCTGGCAGAGTACATTCATGAAAAAAACACAGATCAATTCCAGCCGTCTCGATCAGATCGTGGTCGATGCCCGGCGTAATCAGGAAGACAGGGAACGCGGATACCGCGAACAGGCTTTGAAGATGTATCCCTGGATTTGCGGTCGGTGTGCGCGGGAGTTCTCTTTGAAGAACCTCAGCGAGTTAACCGTACACCACAGGGATCACAATCACGACAGCAACCCGCAAGATGGCAGCAACTGGGAGTTGTTGTGTCTTTATTGTCATGACAACGAACATGCCCGTTATATCAACGCGGACAAGTCGCTGGATAAGCGGTCTGGAAAACCAGACCCCGCAGCGACCTTCAAGCCTTTTGCGGGTCTTGAGGCCTTGCTGGGAAAATAATCCTGTTCAGGGCATGCACTTGATGTGATGCCCTGAATCCTGCGGGAGCCAGTGGCTACCCGCATCCCTCAATAAGACTTTCTGGAACCGCCAAAGCCGTTACCGCCACCGCCGCCGCCGCCGCCGCGACGGCCACCGCCACCGCCGAATCCGCCGGATGGCTTGTCTTCACGCGGGCGGGCTTCGTTTACGGTCAGGCTTCTGCCGCTCACTTCCTTGCCGTGCAAGGCGGAAATCGCCGCCTGAGCCTGGTCGTTATTGCCCATTTCCACAAAACCAAATCCCTTGGAACGACCGGTTTCCCGATCGGTGATGACATGGGCGGAGGTCACGTCGCCGTGTGGGGAGAAAAGCTGTTCCAGATCGGTGTTGCTCACGGAATAGCTCAGGTTGCCTACATACAATTTCGTACTCATCAAAAAAATCCTCTAAATTGGGGGGAATCAAACGTTTGGGGTTGTATAAAAAAATCGGCAGTCAAATGCCGAAGCCGGTTGTGTCTGGCAAGAACCCTCCTGCCCGACGAAATGGGTTTATCGTCTGCGGCCACTGCCGCTACGACCGCGTGGACGTTCCTCGTTAACACGCAGGCTGTTGCCGCGCAGATTGCGGCCATTGAGTGCGCTGATCGCTGCGCGTGCTTCGTGACCTTCCATTTCAACAAATCCGAAGCCCCGGCAGCGACCGGTAAAAATGTCGCGAGCCAATTCAATTGAGCGTACCCGTCCGTGTTCGGCAAATAGCTCATTGAATTCCTGCTCGGTGGTGTCGACCGGAAGATTTCCGGCATAGATTCTTAACATGGTGACTCTCCTGTAGAAACCGCCACCCGGGTGACGGTATGCGGTTTAAGTGGGGCGACGATTCGTATGCTGACGTGAGTCCTTGTCGAATCGGGCCGTATGAGGGCGGGGGGATCGGGGGCGGTTGGGGGTATCCCGTCCAGGCTCATGTGGTGTGCGCGGGGCATGGGAGGACGACACCTCCGCCGCGCTACCCGTTAGAGGGTTGTTATGAGACTGGAGTTTTTTTCCCAACATTTTCTCGATGTCACGCAGGTGCACGGTTTCGTCCGGGCAAACCAGCGAGACCGCCTCACCGCTAGCCCCGGCGCGACCGGTACGGCCTATGCGATGTACGTAGTCGGCCGGCACGTTGGGGAGTTCAAAGTTGACAACATGGGGTAACTGATGGATGTCCAGACCGCGAGCGGCGATATCCGTGGCGACCAGAATTTGCACTTTGTCTTCTTTGAAGTCGCTGAGGGCGCGAATCCGGGCCGACTGACTTTTGTTGCCGTGTATCACGGCCACCTGAAAACCTTCCCGCTCCAGATGCTGACCCAAACGGTTGGCCCCGTGCTTGGTGCGGGTAAACACCAGGTTTTGGCCCCATTGTCCTGCACGAAACAGATGGCACAACAGCGAAGGTTTGTCGGACTTGTCCACATGATAGACACACTGGCTGACGCTCTCGGCCGTTGTGTTACGGGCCGCGACTTCAATGCTATCGGGATTATTCAGCCAACTGGATGCCATGGCCCGGACTTCACGGGTGTAGGTGGCCGAGAACAGCAGGTTCTGTCGGCGTTTGGGCAGAAGGTTCAAAATGCGTTTGAGGTCGTGGATAAACCCCATGTCCAGCATACGATCGGCTTCATCCAGTACCAGAAAGCGGACGGCAGACAAATCAGCGTACCCTTGACCTATGAGGTCAAGCAGTCTACCGGGCGTTGCAATCAGCACATCCACCCCGCGACGCAGCGCGTCAACCTGGGGTTTCAGGCCTACTCCGCCGTAGACCAGGGCCGTACGTAGCACGGTGTGTTTGCCGTACATCTTGACGTTTTCGGCAACTTGAGCGGCCAGTTCTCGAGTGGGAACCAGCACCAATGCTCTAGGCAAGGTGTGCCTGTGCGTATCGGCTGGATGATCAAGCAGATGTTGCAGCAGCGGAAGGGTGAAAGCAGCCGTTTTGCCTGTGCCGGTCTGGGCCGAAGCCATCAAGTCTCGACCTGACAATACGACGGGTATGGCCTTGAGTTGTATGGGAGTGGGATTCGAGTAGCCTTTATCGGCTACAGCCTGCAAGAGAATCTTGGATAATCCAAGAGAAGAAAATGCCATGTAGTCTGTTTTCCTAGCCTCGCTTTTCCTCAAAGCGAAAAATTACTGTAGGTGCGGGTTGATCCTGAAACCAATCCAATATTAAAAGTTTGCGTTGAGGCTGGAAACGTAGAGGGGACGGGCGCAGCATTCAGAGGCGAGGTTCTATCCATGCGCCACGACAAACGAATTCCTATCTTACCCGTAATGAAGCAATAAGGCTATGAAAAAGTGTTAAATTTATCCGTTGATACTGGCTATCCCGCATAAATACCGGTTAATTCTACCGAATGGCCTGCAACCCGTTTCGACCCGTTTCGACTTCCAGCATCCCTTATACGCGCATGAGGAACGCAGCCTGATTCGGCGTGCTATCATTACTGTCATTGAATTTACGTTCTTTTTTACCATGAGAAATACCCGCAACATTTACTTGATAGGACCCATGGGCGCGGGGAAAAGCACCGTGGGTCGTATGCTGGCCAAAACGCTGGGCACCGGTTTCTACGACAGTGACCGTGAGATTGAGCATCGGGCCGGAGTCAGCATTCCCACTATATTTGAATACGAAGGAGAAGACGGTTTCCGTCGCCGTGAGCATGACGTACTATCGGATCTCACCCTGCTGGATGGGATCGTTCTGGCCACCGGAGGCGGTGCCATCGTGCGTGAGGAAAACCGCATCTGCTTACACCAGAGAGGTTATGTGGTCTACCTCCAATGCTCTGTGGACAAGCAACTGGAACGAACAGGCCGTGATCCCAACCGCCCCTTGCTGCAAACAGAAAACCCGCGAGAGAAACTGCGAGAATTGTTTCGTGCCCGCGAGCCTTACTATCGGGCTTTGGCCGATTTCATGGTCGACACCGGCCAATGCACCAGTCGCATGGCCATCAGGCTCATTCTTAAAGCCTATCAACGCACTAACAGCCTTTCTAAAAAACGATGAAAACTTTGACGGTAGAACTGGGGGAACGCAGTTACCCCATATTCATAGGTTCCAATCTCCTCAATTTCCCTGAACTCTGGTTTCCCTATCTGGATTCCACCCAGGTCATGGTGGTCACCAACGAAACCGTTGCCCCTTTGTACCTGGAGCGAGTGACTTCAGCCCTCTCGGGCAAGCAATGGGCTTCGGTGATCCTGCCCGATGGCGAGGCCTACAAAACCATGGATTCCGCCATGACGGTATTCGATGCCTTGCTCAGTCGCAAATTTAGCCGCAATGCCCATCTGGTGGCCTTAGGGGGCGGCGTGATGGGTGATTTGGCCGGATTCTCCGCCGCCTGTTATCAGCGCGGCATACCGTTCATCCAGATTCCCACTACCTTGCTCGCCCAGGTCGACTCCTCCGTAGGCGGCAAAACGGCGGTCAATCATCCTCTGGGCAAAAACATGATCGGCGCGTTTTTTCAGCCCAAATGCGTCATCGCCGACACCTGCAGCCTCGACACCCTGCCTGATCGGGAACTCAGTGCCGGTCTGGCTGAAGTCATCAAATACGGCTTGATCCGCGATCCTGACTTTTTCCTCTGGCTGGAGCATTCAATGGAAGACTTACTCAGACGGGATGAGACCGCGTTGACCTACGCCATAGAACGCTCCTGCCAGAACAAGGCCGAAGTGGTGAGGGTTGATGAGCGCGAATCCGGACCCAGGGCCACACTCAACCTGGGGCATACCTTTGGCCACGCCATAGAAACCGGCCTGGGTTATGGGGGCATATTACACGGTGAGGCGGTGTCCATCGGTATGTGTCTGGCGGCCGATTTGTCGAGACGCTTAGGCTGGTTGAACGATGCCGATGTTGCCCGCATAGTCAGCTTGCTCAAGCGGGCCGGTTTGCCTGTTACGCCACCTGAACAGATGAACCCCGACACGTATCTCGAACTTATGGCCGTGGACAAAAAAAATGAAAATGGCCAATTGCGTTTAATCCTGCTTCAGTCCTTGGGTGCAGCCACATTACCCCTATCAGTAGACACCCACCTGATCCGGCAAACCCTGGAGTGTTATGGACGCCTCTAATCCCCGCCCACACCCCACAGCACCACAGAAACCCGCGCCCAATCTGCCCTTGCTGTCGGTGGCCCGTGGCCAAACCTTCGACCTACTCCTGCATCTCACGCTTAACCTGCCTCAACCCATACGCCTTACCGGGCCACTCGGAATCGGCAAAACCCACTTTCTTAAGGCCTTGGCCAAAAAGGCTTCGGCTTATCTCACGGTTTGTTACCAGACGGCTTCCACCGGACTAAGCCTCGAGCGTCTGCTTGATGCCGTAAGCCAGGAAGCCGAACTCGCCCTACAACAATCCGGCCATCTTGCGGGTTCGGCCCTGTACGATATTCAATCACTACTGGAGATCCACGCCCGCAACAAACGCTCTTTGGTTGTATTGCTGGATGACGCTCAGTTGGTTTTGCCCGGTTTTCTGGATGGATTAAGCCAGTTTGCCGGGTTGAATCCGGCCCTGAAACTGGTGATAGCACTGGATTCCACCGCCGTGACCGAAAAAAACGTCACGGATGCTGAATTCATGACTGAAGCCTTTCCGGTCGAAATTCCCCCGCTGGATAACCTGGAAACCTCAGCCTACATCCGCCAGATCGTAGCCACTACCCCGGCTTTTCTACCTGGTGAAACGTTTAACACCGCGATACAGGAGCAGGTGTTCCGGTCGAGCGGTGGCATACCCGGTCAAATTGCAGCCCTTCTGGAGCAACCGATAACGCCTGCTCGCAAAAACGCGCTGTTGGCCCATGCCCAAACGTTAGCCCTGACTGGCCTGCTGATCGCCTTGACCGCTGGCTTGACCCTCTACTTCGGGCCAAATCTGGCTCCGGTCGACACCACCCCGCCGGTTCAACCGCAGGAGTCCACACCCCCTCAGCACCCGGACACCATTCTGATTCCTGCTCCACCCGAACCGATACCCCCGGCGGTTGTTGCCCCTCAACCCGAGCAGTCTTTCTTACCTGCTGCTCCGCTGCCGCTCACACCTGAAGTCAAACCGCCCACACCTGCGGCCGCAACACCAGAACCCCAGACCCGCCAGCCTGAGGCACCGCTCAAGCCGCCGGTTGAGGCAATAAACACAGGCGACCGCCCCATAACCGAAAAACCACAAGAACCCGCTCCATCCCTCAAGCCGGCTACAAAACCACCACAATCGGCTCCTGTTGTGGTTGCCCCACCGCCCACCACCCCGCCGGTCGAGGCACACGCGCAGGCCAAAATCGAAGGCACAGGCTGGATCACGACCCGGCCACCCGCTCATTACACCTTACAGGTAGCGACCGCCACCACAGACGCACAGATACAGAAATTTCTGGCCGATCATCCCGAAGGACAGGCGTGGTCCAGCATTCATCTGCGTCAGGGCAAACGCGACCTCTACCCCGTGTTTCAAGGCGAATACCCCAACCAAACCAGCGCGGCAGAGGCTTTGAGGCAGTGGGAACGTCGCGGCAAAAAAGCCTTTATCCGCAGCTTTTCTTCCCTGCAACAAGCCATTCGTTCTGCAGAATCGCCCACCCAGGCCACTGCCGAAGGCCCATCTGCACCAGCAGAACGCCGGGCCGGTCGTGCGGCCCCGATCAAGCCAAGGCTGACACCGCCGACTTCCCCCCCCATTACCACGGCGCAAGAACAACCCATCAGCACGCTTCAGCCCGCAGCACCTGAGCCACCTCCTGTGGGTGTCACGATTACACCGCTGTCAGAAGCACCCGAACCCACGGTGGAAAATTCTCAACCCGATCAACCCGATCAACCCGATCAGGACGAAACCGATGAAGACAACCCGGATGCCGGCACCGAATCGCCCGGCGAGGAAATTTACTACCGTCTGATTGACGGTCAGCCACCTGAAGTGCTTATCCTCAACCCGGCCAAAGCCGCACAGCCCGAAGAAGCTTCTGTGCGGTTCCCGGTTCAGGTTCAGTCATCAAAGCCCGCCACTGAGGTTCAGCACACGACACCCCCGCTCAGTCCTGCTCTGCACCAAGCTGATTGGATATTGACTCAAAACCCGGAACAGTACACCGTACAAATCATCACCGTGTCGTCGGTTCAATCACGCGATCAGGTGGTCAGAATGTTTCCACCTGTAGCAACCATAGCCAGTTTTTCCTTCAGTCCAGGGCAAAATACGGTGTATCCCGTGTTTTATGGGGTCTTTGCTGATGCCGCCTCCGCCCGGGCCGCACTAGGCCAAATTCCCAAACAACTGGGCAGTAAACCCATCATTCGTCAATTCAAAACCCTGCACAACCAGATCAACCGCCTCGCTTCTTCCCAACCTCAAACCACACCATGAACCCACTGATCAATGATTGTTTTCTAAAGGCGCTCCTCCGCCAACCCACCGAACGCACGCCCATCTGGATGATGCGCCAGGCCGGTCGTTATTTGCCTGAATACCGCGCAGTCAGAGAAAAAGCCGGCAGCTTCATGAACTTATGCACCACCCCCGAACTGGCGTGTGAAGTCACCCTGCAACCCCTGGAGCGGTTTCGTCTGGATGCTGCCATTTTGTTTTCCGACATCCTGACCGTACCTGATGCCATGGGCCTGGGGCTGGAATTCGTCGAGGGAGAAGGGCCGCAATTTCAAAATCCGGTACGCACAGCCAGTGATATAGACGCACTCCCGATTCCAGACCCCAACGACCATTTGCGTTACGTAATGGATGCCGTTCGTCTGATTCGTGACCGTTTGGAGCGGCGTGTCCCCTTGATTGGATTTTCAGGCAGCCCCTGGACGCTGGCTTGTTACATGGTGGAGGGCGGCAGCAGCCGTGATTTCAAAACCATCAAAGCCTTGATGTACGAGCAGCCTCTGGTTTTGCATCGTTTGCTGGACAAACTGTCCGAGGCCGTCGCTTTATATTTGCAAGCCCAGATTGAAGCCGGGGTCGATGCCATCATGGTGTTTGACACTTGGGGAGGCATTTTGCCGGCCCATCAATACCGTGAATGTTCACTGAACCCGGCCCAACAGGTTTTACAGCGGGTGAGGGAGCACCACACCGCCGAATCGGCCCCCGCGATACTCTTCACCAAAGGAGGGGGGCAGTGGCTGGAAGACATGGCTCAAACCGGTTATCAAGGTTTGGGCATAGACTGGACGACCGACATCGCCGATGCCCGCCGCCGGGTGGGTCATCAAGTGGCCCTGCAAGGCAATCTGGATCCTATGGCTTTATATGCCACGCCCGAATCCATAGCGGAGGAGGCCCGCCGCATTCTGGCTGGATACGGCCAGGGTACGGGGCATATTTTCAACCTGGGTCACGGCATACTCCCGGACGTAAACCCAGACCACGCCGCCGCACTGATTGAAACCGTACACGCCGAAAGCCCGGCCTACCATCGCTGATCATCCTGTTCAGGCAAAGCTTTGCGGGAGTTCATCACTGTTTTGCTCCCGCAAAGCCATTAGTTCACCCTCCATCTTCCTGATTCGCTCTCCGGTTTCGAGTATCTGAAGGGCCAACTGTCTGGATTCAGGCGGGGCACACCGATACAGCTTTATGATATTGATCTCATCTTCGGGTAAAGGATCCACCACAAAACCGTATTCGCCCTCAATACGATTCAATTCAGCCCAGCTTCTTGGGCCTTGCCCGGTCAACAAAAACTCGGCACACACCTCAAGTTCCCCCGCTATGGACAAAATTCGCCACGGATCCGGCAACACCAAACCACTTAACCACTTGCGGGCAGTTTCCACTGACACACTAAACCGCTTGGCCACCGCCGCCCGCCGTGGCTTACCTTCCGGCACACCGGCGTAGGTCAAGGCCCAATCCAGTCGGGTGGAAAAATCAGTTCTAATTTTGGCATCTTTGTTTTCATACATGCCTGAAATCGTATCAACATGATACGCTCATATCAGTTGTGATCTATGCAACTATCGGTTGTATAATTAGCTCCCGCAAGGGCCATCCCAAGATAAATTAGTGGCAATAACCACCTAAGAAATAGATGCCAAGGCTGGCTAAACCTTTTAATACATAAGGTTATTTTGGCAGAAATTTAGATTAAAAAAAACAATCAAACCCTCTGAGGTCGTGATGAATCCGTTTTATTCCGGTGTTTCAATTATTGGTTTTTTTTGCCTGGGGTATGTGGTCTCCACGCTAGACCCATTCATGCACACCCATCCTGAAATAAACCAGGATGTGACCGACCCGGCCAGAGCCTGCCTGTTTTACATCGGTATAGGTTCAGGTTGGTGTTACGATTCCCTGATTTTTTCAGGAACGGCAATTGCCGCACCCTTGTTAAGCCTGCTGTCGGTTTTGCGCCTGCGTCGTGAAATGCAAGCGCATCAGCAAATGAACATACTACTAAACGGCAGTAACCAGGTAATGGAACTCATGGCCAGGCACAGTCCAAGACATGAAGTATTAACTGCCATCATCAACCTGCTGCAACAAGAACAACCAGGAATTTTTGTCTCGTTACTCATAACCCATCAAGAGTCCATAGCCGGAACTCATGCGAGTAATTCAGCCGTAGTCAAAGCACTGATTCGCAAATATGAGACGTGTAAAAAACATGAGCAGCCCGGCGGCACGGGTGTTAATCCTGGGTTGCCCTGCTCCTACTGTGATTTTGATTTCAACCACTCCGCCACCCCGTGTATGCTGGCGTACAGAAGAAAGGCCAGCGTTTATGCCGGTGATGACCCTGATGCCGAACCATTAGCCCGGGAATGTATGGCCGGAGCCAGGTTTCTCGGGATAATCGTCATCTGGTCAGAACCGGTACTAAGCGATCACGGTGAAGTATTGGCCATAGTCAATTTCTATTACCGTCGCGGGAATAAAAAAAACAGCCACGATGAGGAACTCATGGCTATGGCGGTTAATATGATAACCGTCTCGATTGAACAGGAAAGCCGGGCTAGCGAAGCCAAACTGATGCGGTCTTTGATTGAATTAAACCCTGATCCGGTCTATCTCATTTCCCCCGAGCAGGGTTTTCGCCTCTGTTATGTCAATGAGGCGGCCGTTCAGCATTTTGGATACAGTCGCGCCAAAGTACTGACCTTAAAAATATCCGGTTACGACCCCAACTACCATGACGAGAAAAAGATTGAGCGAAACTGGCAGCAACTCAAAACCTGCGGGAGTTATGTTATAGAATCCGAACACCGAGTGGCCAATGGCCTGATCATACCGGTGCAAATTAACAGCTTTTATCTGCAACACGAAGGTAAGGAATACATCGCAGGGTCATTCAAGGATATCAGCGAACGCATTAAAACAGACAGGGCACTGAGAGTGACCAGTGATTTGGCTGAAACCAGCCTGATTAGCCAGAAACAGGCAGAAAGCCGTACTAGCTTACTGGAAGCCATCATCCGCTTTTCCAGTTTTCCCAAGTATTTGATTGACCCACACGACGAATTTCGCCTGGTGTATATCAATGAGGCTGGAGCGGAGCATTTTGGGTATCCACCTGAATACTGTAAAAAACTCAGGATAATCGATTTCGATCCCATGGTTACCCCCGAGCAGCTGGAGTCAATATGGGAGACGCTGAAAATTACGGAATCGGTCACGTTTCAAACCCGGCATAATACCCTGCATGAGCAGAATATCCCGGTTGAGGTGTATGCACATTACCTGCACCACGAAGGACGAGACTATATCGCCGGTTACTTCCAGAATATCACCGAACGCCTGAACAAGGAAAACCAGATCATTGCGGCCAAAACCGAGGCAGAACAGGCTTTGGCCGTTAAAAATCGGTTTTTGGCACTGATGTCCCATGAACTGCGTACGCCGCTTAATGCCATTCTGGGTTTCAGCCAACTGGCACAGGAAACCGATTCGCCGATAGTGTTGCGGGAGTATATGGACAGAATTTATTTTTCAGGAACCAATCTGCTTTCGCTCATCACCGACATACTGGATTTCACTCATATTGATGAACAAAACCAGATAGCAGATCTGAAGCCGTTCAGCATCAGGAAGTTATTGCAGGAATTATTTGAGCGGTTTCAATCCAGAAGCAAGGCCAAAAAACTCATACTCGGCTTTGATATACAGGACACCGTACCCGAATATGTATTGGGCGATGTGGCGAGAATCCGGCAAATATTGCTTAATCTGCTGGATAACGCCCTGCGGTTTACCAGCACGGGCGGCATTAAACTGTTGGTGGAAAAAAGCCTGGTTGAACCGGAAAACAGAATAAGCTGGACAGTAGCCGATACGGGTATAGGAATAGATTGCCAACACCATGAACGCATATTTGAACCGTTCGTGCAGGTTGATGAGGGCGATAATCGGGCGACTGGCGGTGGCGGCCTGGGCCTGGCTTTATCGCGTAAACTGGTCATATTGATGGGAGGTGATGGCATTACAGTGAGGAGTACCCCAGGCGCGGGTGCGACGTTCAGCTTTGAATTGCCGCTGAAATCAATCCGGAATGATGATGAACGCTCTTTACCAACCCCGATAAAGCCGGATTTATCACTACGCGGCTTGCACATACTGATTGCGGAGGATAATCATATCAATCAATTGGTATTAAAAGCCATGATGGAAAAACACGGTGCAGAAGTCAGCGTGGCCGACGATGGCTTGCAGGCCGTAGTACTATTGGAAAGCCATCCGCGTGAATACTTTGATGCGATTTTGATGGATATTCAAATGCCGGTTATGGACGGTTATGCAGCAACCCGCAAAATCAGACAGGAACTGGGCATGAAGGATATACCCATTATTGCGGTTACCGCCAATAGCACGGCAAATGACAAAAAAAGCAGCTTTGAAGCCGGCATGAATGCTTTTATTACCAAGCCCGTACATAAAGACCAACTGCTGGCGACTGTTCTGGGTTTACTGCCATACGGCACCGCCAGTACCCTGCCTTTATATACCGCTGCATTGCCAAACCAGCCAGTACAAACCAACCCGTTTGAGGTTTCTGTACTGTATGTGAACCAGATTTTGAAAAATGGCATCAAGAATTTGTCTTCAGCAATCAACAAACTGGATGGGGATGAACTGCTCTACAAGGAAATGGCACGTCTGTTTCTGGAAGATTATGCCGGGGCAGTCGAGGAGATAAGCGGGTTGATCAGTGCAGGCAATGAGCAGGAAGCAGTGAGCATGATACACACACTAAAGGGATTAGCCTCTACTTTAGGATTAACCGACCTCAATCAGGCGGCTTCCGCTCTGGAAGCCGTGCTGGAGGCAGACCACCACGATCAACTGGAAGAATCCATAGGAGTGCTTTACCGGCAAATGGACTGCGCCACACAGGCTTTGAACCGTATACTACTGACCGAGAAAGGCATCTATTTTTTTAAATGAGCCCGGCTTGATAGACCTGTGGTATACTTTGACCTCCCTGGGAATCACTCTCTCTTTACTTGAAAATCAGGTTTCAGGTTAAGTCGCATTGCCGCGTAATAACTTTTTAACCTGATGCGAACTGATTTTTAGTATACCAATCCTGAGTATATCATGCGTACCGAAAAACAATTCAATACCGCAGGTCCTTGTATCACCGAAGACCACTACATGATTGACCCGCTTAAACGCATAGATCATCTGGAAGTAGTGGCTTTAATCAAGGCTAAAAGATATTTCGTCCTCCACGCTCCCCGACAAACCGGCAAAACCACGTCCCTTAGGGCTTTGGTGGAATATCTCAATCAAAGCGGCGACTACCGGGCGGTATATGCCAATATCGAAGGCGCGCAAACCGCCCGGCATGATGTGGCCGTGGGTATTGCAACAGTCATACAG
>JBPCSC010000418.1:0-9483 GCA_051007495.1 Methylococcaceae bacterium
CGGCCATCCAGTTCGGTGGATTCACGGTTTCTCATGCGAGTAGGCAACATGAAGTGGCACATACCTCCCACCAGTATGCCCGGATGCCAGAAGGTAATGGCCACACAAGAACCCAGCACGGTACGGATGCGGGTATCGCGGTCGGAAAAGTAGTATTCGCCAGGCTGGAGAAATATTTCAATTATGTCTCTGGGGTTATCCATTTATGTAGATAGAGGGTTTAATCATTTTCAGTGGTCCGGTAATGCCGGCCAGACTTTCCGAGTGGCTTACAATCAAGTATCCCCCCGGTTTGATCATCTGGGTTATGCGTTGAATTACGCTTTGTTTTGTGGGGTAATCAAAATAAATCAGTACATTACGCAAAAAAACCACATCAAACTGGCCTAGTCCGGGCAGGGTTTTATTCAGGTTGATCTGCACAAACCGTATGCGTTGTTTCAATGATTTATCCATCAGAAAACTACCCGCATACTCGCCTATACCTTTGAGACAGTATTTTTTCAGATAACTCTTGGGTATGTTATGGCTGCGTTCGATTGGATAAAGGCCGTTTTTGGCGGTTTCCAGAACCCGACTGCTAATATCGGAAGCGATTATTGACCACTCGGACGATCTTAAGGATTCAGATAATGTCATGGCCAGGCTGTAGGGTTCTTCCCCACTGGAACAGGCCGCACTCCACAACGTAAAACGGGATGGATGCGGCTTGACCAGAATATGCCGGGTCAGATAATCGAAATGTTCTTCCTCACGAAAGAAATAGGTTTCATTGGTGGTGAGCAGATCAATAGCCAGTTGCAGTTCGTTTGGCTCATGACCACTGGTAATCAAATGAAAGTATTCATGAAAACTCCTGAGTTGGTGATAATGTAGCCGCTTGTTAAGCCGCCCCCATACCAGGGCTTTCTTGGAATCCGCAAGGGATATTCCTGCCGTCTCGTAAATGAATGTACGAAATTGATCGAATTCCCGATCGCTGAGAGTGATTTGATCCATACGCTGGTGAGGTGCGGGATAAGGTTTTGCTTCAACCCGGTAGAATCTGGGCGGGATTGATAATAATCCCTACCCAGTGTTCTACCCATTCATCATTTTTCAGGATAATCCAGAGAAACTCTTCGGTATCCGCCACGGTACGGGTATAAAACCGCATCAGTACGTCGTCAGCACCCAGTCGTGCCAGTAGTGGCGAGGAATAAAACGAAAACTGCGCCAACTGGCCTGTGGGTGTTGTGACCGCATAATCATCCTGTTTTAACCAGTCGGGTTCACTGTGGTCATGACGGGATTCCGCCATCAGGCGGAACAAAAACCAGGTGGCTTCCGGCACATCTTCCATCAGCAAAAAGGCACTGCCGTTATCGCCGGTGATGGGCCACACGTTAAGCGGGGTGGACGCGCCTTCCAGGTGTAACAGGTCAGCACGGTCAATCTGACAGGAAACACGCGGGGTGGCGAACAACGCATAGTCATCAACGCTGACGCTCAAGGCTGGGTCAAAATGGATGCGATCACGGGCCTGATACCGTTTTGCTGTCATGGCTGTTGACCCTCCAGACGGGTACGCAACACGCCTACGCCACGCAGGACACGGTCGTAATCGGCCCTGTGGTTTTGTCGCCAGTCGTCGTTGACCAGCAGAACAGTTTCTATGGCGTATCCATCCGTCCAGGTCGTTTGGGCCAGATGCTTGAAACGGCGACCGGCGATGGACACGGGTTGATACAGATGGGCATCTTCTGCCCTGCTGGTCAGCGGTTTGAAGTTGTTTTCGGTGATGGGTATCAGGCGCAGGTGGTCGTCCAGATCGGCAAATGCCAGGATACCCGAATCAGGATGAGTCACCAGAAACACACACTCCGCCTGTTTGGAGGAAGCCATGGCTATGGCTTCGCTGGGTGTAAGTGCTTCCACCATTTGCGTTTCCCTGAGGACAGGCAGCCGTTCCGTGAGTATTTGCCATGTGGCTTCTGCTCCGCTGCCGCCGGGTATGGCGATGCGGGTGCCTGGTTTTAGTTCGCCGATTGAAGACGGCAAAGCGTTGCGGTTGCACATGAGCAGCAGTGCCTCCAGCATGAAATCAGAACTGGTTTTAAGTACCGGGCCTGATTGGGTGATGACGACATCACGCTGGGCAAAACCGACATCACAGCGCCCCTCGCGCACGGCCGCGAGATTTTCCAGCGAACCAGAGGTCTGGATCGTCTCCAGCGGAATGTTCTGGTTCAGTAAATTGGCCGCCATGGTGTAGGCCCCCTGAGGCAGGCCGGAACACAAACGGGCCAGCGGCACTACGCCCGGACGCGAGACCGGCGTGCTCGCAGTAGCCACCCCAGCGGCAGGCGCGGCGGACGAAGCGGACAGGCTTTGTACCTGGCTTTCCAGTGATTCCAGCCTGCGTCTGAGTTCAGGGTCGCTGTCGGCCCGTTGACGTTGCTCCTCACGCCAGGCTCGGGTGGCCGGATCGTTATAGTGACTGCGATATTCTTCCAGATCACCCGCCGAGGCGGTTTGATTGAGCAGACTCGATAATAAATACCCCGCTGTCGCTCCCGCCGCCGCACTGCCCCAACTAAAACCCGACGAACGTCTCTGCACGTCTTGTGATGGATAAGACGACGGTTGACGGTTGTTCCAGTTGTTGCCTGAATAGTTATTCTGGCCTTGGCGGTATTTGGCGGTTTGGTCAAAGGTGGCGGCCGGTTGGCGGGTGGTGTTTTCATACCGGTCGGCCTGGGTATTTCCCTTGTACCGTTGATACAGCGAGGGGCTGTCCACAGGGCGACTGGCATCCCCCTTGAAGGAGGAGTCAGGCCCTGAATTGCGGCGGGTGTAGCCCGGATCAACGCTGACCGAGGGTGGGCGGGTTGAGGGAATGGGGGCTACGCTGACCGGGCCTTGTCGTTGAAACGACGAGCGTGGCACCAGGCTGCTGCCGCCTGAATACCGACTACCGGAGAACGAAGACCGGCCACCGCCAAAGGATGAACCCGCCATAGCCTCCGTATGGATGGCCATCAGTACGATAAGCGCGACGTAGATGTATCGAGACATATTAAGGCTCCTGTGTGTGTTGAGTGGACGTTAATCCAGAGTTCCGTTGATGAGGCGTTCGCGCACACTGGGGTAATCCACCTTACCGGTAGCCAACAGCGGCAAGGCGTGAACGATGTGTATGCGTTTAGGTGTTTGCAACTCGCTGTAACCCTGAAGCTGCGCATTGTGGAGATAGCTTTTGCGGTCTGCCAGAGGGCAGGTTGTGACGAGCAGTATTTTTTCTCCCTTGTTCGCATCAGCCAAAGTGATGGCGGCGTGATGGTAGCCAGGCCAGAGGGCCGTGGCCAGTTCCTCGATCAACCCCAATGACACCATCTCGCCACCGATTTTGGCGAAGCGTTTGATGCGACCGCGCAGGCTCAAAAAACCGTCTGCGTCTATCGTGGCCACATCGCCGGTGTCGTACCAACCCGCGCCAAACGGTGAAACCGGTGGGTGCAACACCCCCGGTTGATCGGCCCGTAAATATCCCAACATGACGTTGGGACCGTGTACGTGCAGCGTGCCGCCTTCGCTGATGCCTTCCACGGTGTGCAAGCGGCACGTCATGCCCGGCATGGGCCGACCTACCGTGCCTTGCCTGCATTCCATGGGTGTGTTCACTGCGATGATGGGTGCGGTTTCGGTGGCTCCGTAGCCTTCCATGATGCGTATGCCGAATTTTTCCATCCACAAACTTCGCGTGTCGTTTTGTAGTTTTTCCGCACCGGCAAACACCAGACGCAAGCGGTGGAAATCATAAGAATGCGCCTGACGACCATACCCCATCAGAAAGGTGTTGGTACCAAACAAGAGGCTGGCATTCACGTCGTAGGCGATTTCAGGAATGATGCGGTAGTGCAAGGGTGAGGGATAGAGAAAAACGCGCATCCCGCTGAGTAGCGGCAACAAGGTGCCGGCCGTTAGCCCGAAGGAATGGAACACCGGCAACACGTTGAGAACCGTATCGTGTGCATTAAACCCCACCCGGGCCGCGAGTTGTTCCAGATTGGCCAACAGATTGGCATGGGATAACACCACGCCTTTGGGTTCACCCTCAGATCCGGAGGTAAACAGAATGACGGCCTGAGTGTCGGGATTGGGTGCCTGAGGGGGATACCAGTGATCGGCCCGGTAAGCATCCAGCACGGCACGCGCCTTGTCGTAAAGGCTGATTCCTTCGGATAAATCTTCCAGGTAGAGAATGCGGTGTTCGGTTTGGAGTTGCGTGATGACCGCACTCAGACCGGCCATGTCAACCACCCGCCGCGAGGTGACAATGCTGTGCAGGCAGGCCGCACGACAACACGACAGAATAGACTTTAAGCCTGCTCCGGGATTAAGCAAGGCCGGAGTTTTGCCGCTGATCTGCACCCCCAAAACCACCGTGATGGTCACCGTAAGATTGGGCAACAACACCCCGATTACCGGTTCATCACCGGTGAGCAGGGCAATATGCCGCCCCAGCAGCAGGCTTTGTGCGATCAAGCGATCATAAGACAAGGGCTTGCGCTGCGTATCTTCCAGCGTGAGGTGCTGACCGCCGTGTACGCGCCGGGCCGCCAATACGGCAGAGAACAGGGTGCGCCGCCAATGACCGGTGGTAAACATCATCTGACTCATGATGTCAGCCAGTTGCACCCCGGCCTGATGCCGTTGCTGATGCGGAGACAAGGCACTATCGACCTGTACGCGACAGGGCGGACACATCGTCAGGGTGATGGGTGGAAACCAGCGCATCCTGACCACGCCGCGCAGATGTGAAAAGCGGGTATATTGTGGGCCGTCCACCCGTATCGGTAACACCGTAGCACCTGATTTCAGCGCGATCAGGGCGGCACCATCGTAGATTTTCATCAATCCGCCCGTGACTGAAATTCGCCCCTCGGGGAAAATAACGGCCTTGCGGTTATCACGCAGGTAGTGGGTCAACCCCTTGATGGCCAGGGGTTGGGTGGGATTCATGGGGAATAGCCGTACGAACCAGGGCGCAGGCCTGGCCCACCATTGCCGGGTGATTTCAGTGCTGATGGCGAAGGTGACTTCCTCATCAGGCAAAAAAGCCCAAAGCAGCACCGGGTCGAGGTAGGAGACGTGATTGGCGACAATCAACACCCGCTCACCGGCTTCGGCGTAGTGCTCAAAGCCGTGCAAGCGCACGCGGAACACTATTTTTAACAGCCTGCCCAGGCTTTTTTTCACCCACAGTCTTAAATTTGTTTTATTCATCATGTCCTCTGATTTTAACTTCCCCACGTATGCGTCGCTGGTTCGGGGACTGGTGGTAAGCACCTGCCTGATTCTGACGGCTTGTATGCCAAAAATCGACTCTGAGCGTTCATTCCAAAACCCGCCGCAACTGCACAAAACGCACTTTACCACCCGCGATGGCCAGGATTTGCCAGTACGCTGCTGGTTGCCTCAGACGCTGCCGCCGCGTGCGGTCATTGTGGCCTTGCATGGATTTAATGATTACGGCCACGCCTTCGTCAACGCCGGCCAGTATTTTAGCCGCCATGGCCTGGCCCTCATCACTTACGATCAACGCCATTTTGGGTTAAGCCCCAAACCGGGCTTGTGGGCCGGCATACCGGCTTATGTGCAAGATATGGGCGATTTCACTGAGCAGGTTCGCAGGCTCTACCCAGGGGTTCCCTTGTATTGGCTGGGTGAAAGCATGGGGGGTGCTTTGGCCACCGTTGCCCAGACCACACCCAATCCACCGGGAATTGACGGGTTGATTTTAGTGGCTCCTGCCGTTTGGGGCCGTAGCACCATGCCGTGGTATCAGCGCGGGCTGTTGTCTGTGCTGGTTCATACCGTTCCTGGCTTGAAGCTGACCGGCGAAGGACTTAAACGGCAACCTTCAGACAACATCGAAGTGCTGCGCGGGTTAAGCCGGGATCCGTGGGTCATCAAAGGAACCCGGGTCGATGCTTTGAGCGGTTTGTCTGATTTGATGGATCTGGCACTGGCCAGTGGCCACCGCCTCAAAAATCAATCGGTATTGCTGCTTTATGGCCAACGGGATGACATTATTCCCTGGCCGCCGGTCAGGCAGTTCATTGCCAGTATGGAATCATCGCCCGGTGTCAGTACCCTCATCTACCCGAACGGCTATCACCTTTTGTTGCGTGATCTCGGGGCTGATCGCCCACTGAACGATATTGTCACCTGGATAGATGGACGGCTATCGCGCTAAAAAAAGCACCCGGCGCGGGTGCTTTTCAGATTCGATAAACCCTAAAGCGTGGTTTATCGTTCCAGCAATTTGAGTTTGTCCGGTTTGCCATTCCATTCATCAGCCTCATCCATGGGTTCTTGTACTTCGGTAATCGTGGGCCAGAGCTTGGACAATTCGGCATTCAGTGCAATGAAGTGAGTCTGATGCTCAGGCACTTCATCTTCTGAAAAAATCGCATTGGCTGGGCATTCCGGTTCACACAGCGTGCAATCAATGCACTCGTCTGGATTGATGACCAGAAAATTCGGGCCTTCATGGAAGCAGTCGACCGGGCATACGTCTACACAATCGGTAAATTTGCACTTAATGCAGTTTTCGGTAATTACGAACGTCATAAAACTGGTTTTTTGTTGCGGTTCAGGTTACAGGCGATATCAAACGCCCAACAAGTAAAACCCCTGTTTGGGAGGGGCGCATTCTACACCAGTGGCTGTATTTCCCAACAGGCCAAAACCTAGGCCAGCAGCACTGCACACAAGAGCAGCAGCATGGCCAGGCTGGCCATCCAGGGGCGTACGTCCAGGGGCAGGCTTCGGTATTCAAAGCCACTGGGGTGAGTCAGCAAGGCGGTCAATCCGTCTACGGTATACAAACGGTGATAATCAAGCCCCGAGGCCAGGGCCAATGTCCGCAAATGCGGTTCATCCAGCCAGGAGCGGTAGTACATATCGCCGCCCGCAGCGTCTTGTATTCCAAGGTCTGTCTTAAGGAAATACCCCAGAAAGCGGTTTTCCTGATCGTAACGAGGAACCAGACTCGGTTCGCTGGAACCCACCCCGACCAACATACCTTTGATTTTGCCTCGGTCGGTTGAAAAATCCGGCAGTCTGGGTTCGCCCGGAGCGGTTTGACCATCAGTGAAAAAAACCAGCCTGAGGTTTGGGTCGTCCTCACGAATACGGTGCAAGGCCGTAGCCACGCCCTGGTCAATCTGGCTGTTGGCGGCCCAGGCCATACGCCAATCGAGATGGGCGATGACCTCATCCATCACCCCCCCATGAGCACACACCTCCAAAGGCTTGAACAGCAGTTGGGTGATATGGCTGGTAAACACACCCAAAGCCAGTTCCGAACCACAAGGGAGTTCTGCCAGGCTGGCTCTCAGTGCCGCTTTGACATACCCCAGACGATCATTCGGCCAGCCTGCCTGGTGGTAGTCAGGGGTATTCATGCTCTGGGTGATGTCAATGACACACAGGTAGCGGAACACCGGTTGGGGTAAAGAGGGGCGCGGATCAAGCACCAGCAGGCCGTCCACTGCACAGGCCGCCATCAGCAGATACTGTCGGCGGGTCATGGCGCACCGCCGGGCAGGCTGGGGAGTGTGGCGAATACGCTGGATTTACTGCCGTGCCAGTGGGACTGGCCGGGTTCTCGGGGGGGCGGAGTGATGCGTTCGGCGTATTCCAGATTGTAACGGGACTCCCAATGACCCGGTTCCAACCGGAGTGCCGCACGCAGGTGTTCTTTGGCCAGAGCCACTCCGGTAGTGACCTTCGCGTATTCCAGCACCCCTAGCGCATTCCACACCGGAGCCACTTCTTCCAGGTACAGCGTACCCAGTTTGTAATGCGCCAGAGTGCGGATTGAGGGGTCAGGTTGATTCAACAAGGTATCGTAGACAGCCCTGGCCTTTTGCCGCTCGCCCTTACCTTCCAGCACCGCCGCCTGCTCGATCAGGGCAGCCGATTCAGTGCCTTTTGGATTCCCGCTTGGCCGATACTCAACCGCCAGGCCCAACAGACACCCCAAAACCGCAATCCCCAACACCCCGTCAAGCAGGCGACTCATACTCAAATAAAGCTGATGTCGCTGGCCTTGATGTATTCACCATAGACACCCTGGGCCGGGACGATCTTGGCCAGGGTCTTGTCCAGTCCGTCCACCCACTCTGGAGAAACTGTATTAGCCTGCGATGGATCGGCCGTTCCGTACATGATCCAGTGGTTGGTTCCTTTACTGGTGGTCGTCCACATAACACCAGTCACCCGCTGAAGCTGGCTGGTACTGCCAAACGAGTTGGTTTTGGTGGTGGTGTAATGTCTACCGTAAAACAGCACACTCAGATTGGTATCAACCTCGGAAGTGGCTGCACCCAAGCGTTTCTGCGCATCATCCTTTTGCGTGTTAAACACCAGTTTGTCATCTGGAGTCCAGCCATTGATTTGAATCACGCTGGGAGCGTCCAGGCCATCAATCTGTATGGTAGTCGGCCCACCCTTGAGTGCTGCGGCGACCGTGGACACAGCCACTGATTGTGTGTGCTGCGGTGAGTTGTACCACTTGCCATTGAAGAGGTAATAGCGGAAGCCGCCAAAACTGGAGTCGTTATCCTGAATATCAATCTCACGGCTAGCACTGCCATTGAGCGTCGCTTCATCTTCAGGAGTGGGCAAGCGGGCAAACCGGGACGCACTTAATTCAACCGAGAATCGTTCCAGACCTTCCGGCGACGTATCATCTTTGGTGGGTATCTGTAGTGTTTTTACGGTTTCGCCGGGTTGGAACGTCAGCGTACCGGACATGGGTTGATAGTCAGAACCCGCCAAAGCCGTCGAGGCATCATTCCAGTCCTTGGTTGCATAATTCACGCTGACTGTAGACCTCAACGCCTGAGACAAATGCACCGTCACCTGTGCTACACCCCCTTCGTTGACGACTATGGGCGTTTGACGATTTCCCTGTATGAATACGATAGGCACATCGTCGTTACGGATGGTCACCTGTGCGGGCGAACCACCGACGCTGGCATGCTGGGCACTATTCAGTACCACCTGAAAAGTCTCATCCGCTTCCGCGACGTTATCCCCAACGATGGGTATTCTGATTTCCTGGTACGTCACACCGGGGTTGAAGATTAAAGGAACTGTGACAGGCTGATAATCCGAACCGGCTTTGGCCAAGCCATCCAGTGTGGAAAAATTCACCGATACGGTTTGGCTGGAAGCCTGAGACAGCTTCACCGGAATCACGGCATAGTTGTTGATGCCGTTACTGCCCTCATCTACCTGAACGCCAGGCGTGCTGATGGAGACGGTTGGCAGCGCGACGTCGTCGTCGATGATGGTGACGGTGGCAGTGGAATCGGTAGCAGACACCGTGGCGCTCTGCGGCGTGCTGAGTTTTACGTTAAAGGTTTCGTCTGGTTCCTGTTGGGTATCACCGATGATGGGGATAGTGATTTGCTGTTCCTGAGTTCC
>JBPCSC010000419.1:0-1694 GCA_051007495.1 Methylococcaceae bacterium
ATAGTATTAAAATTATTTAATCTGGTCAGAGCCGACTGGGCCGTGTTTGGCCGCAAAGATTACCAACAATGGCTGATTATTGATCGCATGGTAAAGGATTTAAACCTGGCGGTACGTTTATGTGCCGTAGATACTCAGCGAGAAACAGGTGGATTGGCACTGAGTTCCCGCAATGTTTATTTATCGGTTGAGGAAAAAAACCGGGCCAAGGGAATCTATCAGGCGTTATGCCGGGCAGCAAACGAGTTAAAGCAAGGATCAAGAAACTACGCGGCAATAGAACGAAAATACGCTACGGAACTGGAGGGCACAGGGTTTAACGTAGGCTATTTCAGCATCAGAAATATCAGAGATCTGACACTGCCGTCTGAAGAAACTAATAGATGGGTAATATTGGTAGCGGCAAAATTAGGAACTACCCGGTTGATAGACAATCTGGAAGTGGTTAGTGATTGAACCGGATATATGGTTGCGGGGGCTGGATTTGAACCAACGACCTTCGGGTTATGAGCCCGACGAGCTACCAAGCTGCTCCACCCCGCGTCAGTAGAATAAGAACTATACACTGTTCTGGTAAGGAAATGCAATGGCAAAATCTACTTATTTGATCGTCACGCACTTATTTCCTTGTGTACACGATGTCCCACACTCCGTGACCCAAACGATGACCGCGCTGCTCGAACTTGGTTAGAGGACGATGGCCGGGACGTGCGACAAAATCACCAGAATGAGCCGTGTTAACCCATGCCGGGTTGGCTTTCAGCACGGTGATGCAATGTTCCGCATATTCCTCCCAGTCAGTGGCGATATGGATATAGCCTTGAGGCTCTAACTTCTTCGCCGCCAAAGTCAAAAAATCGGTACTAATGAGGCGTCGTTTATGGTGCTTTTTTTTATGCCAGGGGTCTGGGAAAAAAATCTGTAAACAGTAAATACTGGTATCAGGGAGACAGTGCTGGAGATACTTAACCGCATCACCTCGATGTACTCTAAGGTTATTAAGTTCACGCTTTTCTATTTCCATAAGTAAATGGCCGACACCCGGTCGGTGTACTTCGATACCTATGTAGTCTTTATCAGGTGAACTGGCAGCCATTTCGGCCAGGGAATCGCCGTTTCCAAAACCAATCTCAACCACCAGTGGGGCACGTCGTCCAAACAATCCGTATACGTCGATAGCCTGGTTTTCAGGCAAACCATAACGGGGTTCGAGTTCAGCCAATGCCTGAGACTGAGCAGGGGTTAATCGTCCTTGACGCAAGACAAAACTCTGTATTGGCCGCCGCCCCCGAACTGTGTCGGTTAATATATTTTCAATATCTCCAATGAACATGTTTCTTTTTTATCTACAATTAACGTCTATCAACAAAACAGGAATACCGATGAAAAAAATAATTGCACGAACCACTCTGTTGCTGGGAATGGCTTTGCCGTTGTCAATGGCGTTTACGCAATGTACCTCCCGGACAACCGAGGAAATCAATCTTAACAAAAATAAAAACCGCGAGTTTTTGGTAGAAAACGGCAAACGAGCGGAAATCACCACCAGAGCAAGCGGTCTGCAATACCAGATTATTAACGAGGGAACGGGTACGAAACCCACTGGAACCGACTTTGTAACTGTAAATTATACAGGTAGCCTCATAACCGGTCAGATATTCGACCAAGGAGAAAATATCGGTTTTCCTCTGAAC
>JBPCSC010000420.1:0-1107 GCA_051007495.1 Methylococcaceae bacterium
ACAGAATACGGCTTCAAAGTAGCCGGGGCTGTAGGCGTTCAGAACTACGAAGAACAGGGCGGAAAACTCTCCAAAATTGAGCCGCCTCCGGCATCGCCGGTTCCCGCCAAACCTTAAGCCCAGGAGGGACATCATGACAAATACGGTCAGGGTGAAGGTTTGGGACTGGCCTCTCAGGCTGTTTCACTGGGCATTGGTCACTACCGTGACCGGGGCCATCGTCAGTGGCGAAATTGGAGGTCCCTGGGCCGATTGGCACGGCCGCTTCGGGTTGATGGTTTTAGGTTTACTGATTTTTCGTTTGATTTGGGGGTTTGTCGGCACGACGTATTCGCGTTTTGCCGACTTTTTTCCCACACCCTTCAGAATTCTGGCTTATTTCAGAGGGTTCTGGCAGGGACACGGCCATAACCCGTGCGGGGCTTTGGCGATTTTCGCCCTGCTCATTGTGTTGCTGATTCAAGTCTCGACCGGTTTATTCGCCAACGACGACATTGCCTTTGAAGGGCCTTTGGCCTCACTGATAGACAAATCACTCAGCGACAAACTGACTGGCTGGCATACACGGGTGTTCTGGGGATTGGCCATATTGATCGGCCTGCACCTGGCCTCCGTAGGGTTTCATGCCTGGGTTAAAAAACACGACCTGATCGGGCCTATGTGGACGGGCAACAAGCGGTTACCGGGCCGTGTGGCGGAGGGAGCAGAGTCCAGCGCGATCAATTCCGGCGGATTACTGGCTTCAACCCTGCTGGCGATTGGTCTGGTTCTGACCGTAGCCAACGGTGGATTGCCCGAACGGTTCATTCGAGCCATTGACATGACCACAACATCCCTGGAGGTGGAAGAACCAGAACCCGCCGTACTGTGACCATTCTTCACTCATCACTTTTTTACTAATGCTTTTTACTACCGCAACGAGGTTATTTATGAACATCCCATGGACACTGGTTTTAACGGCCAGCCTGATCAGCAGTGCAGCGGTCGCAGGACCTGTTGAAGATCAGATTCGCTTTCGTCAATCGGCTTATTCATTTATTGGCTGGAATTTCGGCAAGATCAAAAACCAGGTCGTCGATCACCCTGAAACCTACGACAAAGTACAGG
>JBPCSC010000421.1:0-1406 GCA_051007495.1 Methylococcaceae bacterium
CGTGACGACAACCTTAATTAAGACCATGAAGCGCATGAAGAACTTGAAGTTTTTTACTTTGTGTTCTTCATGCCCTTCATGGTAAAAACATTGTCATCATGCGCGATGGGACAATGATTATCGTGACGACAACCTTAATTAACACCATGAAGCGCATGAAGGACAGGAAGAAAAAACTTCATTATCTTCATGTCCTTCATGGTTAAATTAATAGGATAAATTAAAAATATGAAATTCAGTGATTTATCAAATAAAGTAATTGGTTGTGCCATTGAGGTACACAAAACACTTGGGCCGGGGTTATTGGAATCGACTTATCAGCAATGCTTGGCCCATGAACTGGAAATTAACCATATTGAGTTCAAAATGGAACAACCCTTACCCGTAAAATACAAAGCCATTAAATTAGATTGCGGTTATCGGCTGGATTTTTTTATTGAAAATGAAATTATTCTGGAATTGAAAAGTGTGGAACAACTAAAGCCAATTCACGAAGCGCAATTATTGACCTACATGAAACTGGCAAACATCAAACAAGGTTTTCTCATCAACTTTAACGTGAAGCTTTTAAAAGACGGTTTAAAAAGCTTTGTTTTATAGTTTTATCACCATGAAGAGCATGAAGAACACGAAGTTTTTTCTTCATTTCCTTCATGCGCTTCATGGTAAAAATATTTTTAATGACCTATGGATAAATTAGATAAAGACACCGACGGCAGTAGCCTCAACATCGTGCAGAACAATATCGACACACTCAAAACCCTGTTTCCCGATATTGTCAGTGAAGGCAAAATCGACCTTGATGCCTTGCGGGCCATTCTGGGCGAATCATTAGAAACCGCCGAAGAGCGATATAACTTCACCTGGCACGGCAAGTCTGCCGCCCGCCGTATTGCCCAAACGCCATCAACCGGCACGCTGCGCCCCTGCAAGGAAGAAAGCAAGCAATGGGATACCACTCAAAACCTGTTTATCGAAGGCGACAATCTGGAAGTCTTGAAACTGCTGCAAAAGTCGTATCACAAGCAGGTCAAGATGATCTACATCGACCCGCCTTACAATACCGGCAAAGAGTTTATCTATCCTGATAATTACAAAGATAATCTGGACACCTATCTGGAATACACTGGCCAGAAAGACAGCGAAGGCCGTAAATTCGGCACCAATGCCGAAACCTCAGGCCGCTATCACACCAACTGGCTGAATATGATGTATCCGCGCTTGAAACTCGCCAGAAACCTGTTGCGGGATGATGGGGTGATTTTTATTTCGATTGATGACAATGAAGTCGCTAATCTACGGAAATTATGTGATGAGATTTTTGGGGAGGAGAATTTTGTTGGTAACATTATCTGGAGGAATGTAACTGATAATAATCCAACAAATATCGCCACCGAGCATGAAAG
>JBPCSC010000422.1:0-1470 GCA_051007495.1 Methylococcaceae bacterium
CCCCGCATTAACCCTGGGCCTGACCCTCAGAATCACCCCGGTATCTACGTACTGGAAGCTACTGGTAACGGTTGATCCGCTCAGGTTGCCACCAAAAAAGTTGGACTGACCCACGGCCAAAGGCACGGTGTCACCCACGTTGATCTGGGCTTCCTGATTATTCAAAACCATAACTGATGGTGATGAAATGACGTTGATCTTGTTATCGGAAGCCAAAAGATTAAGCAGCATGCGTATGTCTTTAGCGGCATTAATAAACGAATAACCAAACCCACCACCCGCCAGCGAAGCCAGGCTTTCCGGGTTGATGTCGGGTAGTGACGTGGTTCCGCTTGTATCGCTACTGCTCGAACTGCTGCCCGAGGAAATGCCTAGCGTTTTCTGACCCAATACGGCCGCGCCCTGGCCGTGATTGAAATACCATTCCAAACCATATTGAAGACTTCCGCTCAGTGTGACTTCCACCACAGTAGCATCAATCAAAACTTGTAAAGGCATGACATCTAATTCCTTGATGACGGCTTCTATTTCTTTAAACTCTTGCGCTTTGGCGATGATGATCAAGGCATTGTTGGAGGGGTCGGCCACGATTTTGGCAGTACCGAGATCGGCCACCGCCGATCCGCGCCCGGTTCGGTTGTTACGGCTGCTGCCTGAGGTGGCTCCGCTGCTGCCAAAACCAAAGCCCCCTCCGGAACCGCTGCCACCACTGCTGCCCAAACCACCTGAACTGCCTGAACCCAAACGACTGCCACTGCCACTGCCGCCCAGTCCGCCACTGCTGCTGCTACGAAGCGGGGAACTGCCGCTACTGCCACCGCCCAATCCGCCCCCACTTAAACTGCTACCGGATGACGATTGGGACAGGGAATCTCCATCTTGATCCAGACCACTGCCGCTACTGCCACCACTGCTGGAGGAGGTCATGCCCAAGCTGGTACCCTGCGAACCAGGAGCCAATGAACCTCGCCCTCCACGCTGTTGACGGTTATTGCCTCCGAAAATGTTGGAGAGGGTTTCGGCCAGCACCAAGGCATCGACATTCTGCACCCGATAAACATGAACGCCCCCTGCCCGGTTGGTGCTGTAGCGATCCAGGCGCTCGACCCAGGTTTCTACCTCTTCCAGATAACGGGGTTGGGTCGATACGGCCAGAATAGCGTTCAATCGCTCTATGGGTAACAGACGTAATACTCCGGCCAAAGGCCCTTTGCTGGTATCACCCATTACCTTGTCCAGTTCTTCGGCCAATGTAGGGGCTTCGACATTTTTCAGCGAATACAAGCCGACGGACATTCCCCGCATAAAATCCACATCGAACAAGCGTATCGTCTCCAATACACCTTCCAGTTCCTCAGACGTTCCGGCCAGTAACAGCACATTTCTGTGCTCATCAGCACGGATGATGGACTTGGGCGGCATGATGGGTTCAATGACTTTTTGCATCTCGGCAACCCCTACATAACGTAG
>JBPCSC010000423.1:0-8041 GCA_051007495.1 Methylococcaceae bacterium
CCTCTGCCGCTGCTTTTCTTCACCGTACCGGTTTTACCCGCTACTCTGAAGCCAGGAATGCTGGCTTTGAGGGCCGTGCCCTCACGGGTGACGACTTGTTCCAACATGGTTCTGACATTGGCTGCAGTTACTGCCGACATAATGGTGTGGGTTTCGGTCGAGCCATCTCGCTTGAGTACACCGACCATAGGCATTACGCCATCATTGGCCAGCGCGAGATAACCCCGAGCCAGTTGCAGGGTGGAGGTGGACATGCCATATCCAAAAGACAATGTGGCTTGCTCGAACGCATCCCAGCCACGATAGTCCGGCAATCGCCCGTGGGCCTCACCAGGGAAGCTGGTATCCAGCGGTTGGCCAAAGCCCAGGTTGTTGAAGAATGCCCATAGTTTGCGAGCGGGTACGTTCAGGGCAATTTTGGTGACTCCCACATTGCTTGATTTCTGCAACACCCTGGAGACATCCAATACCCCGTAGTTGTGCACATCTTTGACCGTATTTTGCCCCACCTGCAAGTGTCCAGGCGACGTATCCACGATGGTGTCAGGCCGAAATAGCCCCAACTCCAACGCACATGCCACAACGAACGGCTTAACCGTAGACCCGGGTTCATAAATGTCGGTTAACGCACGATTGCGCGTTGCACTGCCTTTGGGCTTTCCTGAACCGTTGGGGTTGTAAGATGGCTGATTTACCAAAGCCAGCACCTCACCGGTATGGGTATCAAGCAAGGCCAGCGAACCGGATTTAGCCTGATGCTGGTAAACCGCTTTTTTCAGTTCACGGTAGGCGAGATACTGCAGGTGCTGATCAATGCTTAAGGTTAAGTCTTTACCCGGAACCGGTTGCTTGATGTCTTCCAAATCCTCAATGATGCGCCGTCTGCCATCACGCATGATGCGTTTGGCTCCTTCCGAGCCTCTAAGCCAATCGTTATAGGCCAGTTCCATGCCTTCCTGTCCCGAATCGTCAATGTTGGTAAACCCTAACAAATGGGCAGCCACCTCGCCGCTGGGGTAATAACGGCGATACTCACGTTCGGAATACACCCCAGGGATATCCAGAGCCATAACCTGATCGGCCAATTCCGGGCTGATTCTGCGCTTCAAGTAAGAAAAGACACGGTTTTCATCGCGACCCAGTCGGCTCAAAATGTCAGACGGTGTCACTTCGATCAAATCCGCCACCGCTCGAACCTTGGCTTCTGATACATCGGCCTCTCGAAATTCTCGCGGGTTAATCCACAGGGATTTAACCGGTGTGCTAATCGCCAGTAATTCACCGTTGCGATCCATGATTCGACCACGGTGCGAAGGCACAGGTAATATCTCCACATGACGCATATCACCTTGTTTTTTTAGGAATTGTCGATCCAAAACCTGCAAATACACAGCTCGACCGATCAGAACCGTCATGGCCAATAAAATGGTGACCAGCAGCAAGCGCCAGCGATTGCCGTAATCTTCAACAGTGGGTTTAGTCTGGATGATCATCATGAGGGTGAGGAATCAGGGTCTGATGTAGATAACCGCGTCCCGGGACGGAAGAACCATTCCCAGTCGAGTGCGGGCTAAAGTTTCAATGCGGCTGTGTTCAGCCCAAGTGTTTTGTTCCAGTTGTAACCGCCCCCACTCCTCATCGGCGGCGATCAGCTCTTGCTCCAGACGTTGTGTCTCGGCAAACAACATCCGAACCCGGTATTTTGTGTACACCACACCCAAAGCGGACAACACCGCAACCGAAATCAGGACGAGCAGAATTTTCATGGCTTGAATTGATGCCGAGTGGCTTTATGGGAGTCACACATCCACTGGCGGTTGAACAATGGTTTTGAGGCGCGGCGTAGCCTCAAGGCTTTTAGCGACGCTCGTCGATCCGGAGCACCGCGCTACGTGCTATTGGGTTGAGTCGAATTTCTTCCTCGCTCGGCAATCGAGCCTTGCCGATCCGTTTCAGCAAACCGGTGGATTCCGTTTGAATGGGAAGCCTGGGGTCTACCCTCTGGCCGAGTTCTTGGTCTCGCATGATACGCTTTACCAACCGATCTTCCAGGGAATGGAACGCGATCACCACCCAGCGCCCACCTGAACCCAGAATGCCGGGGATGGAGGATTGCGCCCGTTTCAGTACATCCAGATCCCCGTTAATGGCGAGGCGTATCGCCTGAAATGTACGGGTAGCGGGATGTTTGTGGATGTCCCGGTTTGGCACAGCCTGTTCGATGATACGTACCAGTGAGCGGGTCGTAGTCAACGGTTGGGCTTTTCTGTGCCGAACTACGGCAGCGGCTATGCGACGGGCGTAGCGTTCTTCACCGAACTCTCGCAGTACCCGAATCAGTTCTGTTTCGCTGACTTCAGAAATCCATTGGGATGCCGTAATCCCTGCGCTCGTATCCATACGCATATCCAGTGGCCCTTCCCGCATGAAACTAAAACCGCGTGTCGCCTCATCCAGCTGCGGAGATGACACCCCTAAATCCATCAAGACTGCCGATACCTGCCCGGTACGCCCCTCACCGGCCACCCACATAGCCAAATCGGCGAAGCTGCCGTGACGCACCATGAACCGTGAATCCGCCCGTAAACGCATGGCCTCTTCAGATTCGATTGCGGTTGGGTCTTTATCCAAAGCCAGCAATCGCCCCTCGCAACCCAGTTTGTCCAGAATGGCGCGGCTATGCCCTCCTCTGCCGAAAGTGCAATCCACCACGAACGCATCGGGCGACAACGCCAAACCCTCCAGCACTTCACTCAGCATCACGGGTGTGTGAAGCTCAGGCTGCGTCATAAGGACAAGCCCTCCAGTTCAGTGCCCAAATCCTCTTGATCTGTACGCTCTTCTTCCACCCAGACATCACGACTGCTGTTCCACAGGGTTTCATCCCAAATCTCAAACTTATTGCCCTGGCCTACCAAAGCCACCCGCCTATCAAGCCCGCTGTACTGCCGCAAAGGTTCCGTAATTAAAAAACGCCCTTGACCGTCCAGCTCACACTCCGTGGCATGACCGATCAGCAGACGCTGCAACCGTTTGGCGTGCTTGTTGAGACTGGGAAGCTTGACCAGTTTACGTTCGATTTCCTCAAATTCAGGAAGCGGATAAAGCAAAAGGCACTTATCCAACCCCACCGTCAACACCACCTGACCGCTGCAGGTATCCTGCAACTCGCCACGGTAGCGGGTCGGCACGGCCAGACGCCCTTTCTCATCCAGACTCACTAAACTGACACCCCGAAACAAACAACCCCCTCATTCCCCATTATTTACCACTTGAACCCACTTTGCTCCACAATATAGAAATCCTGTCGGAGCAAGTCAAGGGAGCCAGGACGTTGGAATCCCTTTATTTATGTGGCTGTAACACAAACATGGGTTGACAGAGGCTAACGCCATGTTTTTATGGATCGGGGCTATCCAGATTGACCCCTAATCCGGTAAATTTCAGCCCTCAACCATTCAACTGTGAGATTTCCCCATGACTTTAGCCCTTGGTTGTCGCCTGCCTGATGGCGTTTTGCGTGAGTCCACTGGATTCGATGAAAACAGTGGATGCCCTATCAAACCCGACACAATCTCTGTTGCAGAGGCCGCGAACGGCAAAAAGATTATCATCTTCGGGGTACCTGGAGCCTACACACCCACTTGCTCGGCTCAACATTTGCCCGAGTTTTTGGCTCTGCACGATGCCATTAAGGCCTCTGGGGTAGATGAAATCTGGTGTTTTTCAGTAAACGATGCCTTCGTGATGGCCGCGTGGGGACGAGAGCGACACGCGTCAGGAAAAATACGCATGATGGCGGATGGCGGTGCGGTTTACTCCCGGCAACTTGGTCTGGATCAGGATCTGACCGAAAAGGGCATGGGCATACGCTGCGTGCGGTTTGCTCTGATTGCTGATGACGGCGTGATCAGTTATCTCACCATAGAGTCGCCCGGGGAGTTTAAAGGCTCCAGGGCCGAAGCCGTTTTGGCCGCACTCCAAGAGCACCGCGCATGACCGTCGCGAGTAGCTTTCAGGCTGACTCCCTGGAAGACATCCTGGAAACTGCCATAGCCATTGCGCGGGAAGCCGGCGCGTTGTTGCTGGAAGGCCAAACGGTTATGGAGCAGTCTCGTGGCCGGGGCATTCAATACAAAACCACGGCCATAGATCCCGTCACCGAATACGATATACGCAGCGAACGCCACATTACCGAGCGACTGCGTTCCTGCTATCCCCAGCATCGTCTAATAGGCGAGGAAGGCGGAACCTACCCCACCGCAGCAGAACCTGCGGCAACCGACACCTTGACCTGGCACATCGACCCCCTGGATGGAACCGTCAATTTTGCCCACGGGTTTCCTCTTTACTGCGTTTCATTAGGCCTGGTTCGTGGTGCGGAGCCAGTGCTGGGGGTCGTTTACCTTCCGGCATTGAATGAACTGTTTACTGCCTGCCTGGGTTCTGGCAGCTATCTAAACGGTAAACCACTGCGAGTATCGGCCACCACCCGACTCGAACAATCCCTGCTGGCGACCGGCTTTTCTTACGACACCCATACCAGCGATAGCAATCTGCGCAATTTCACTGAATTTCAGCGCAGTGTCCAAGCGACACGCCGCATCGGTTCCTGCGCCATCAACCTGAGTTATCTTGCCGCCGGGCGGTGGGATGGGTACTGGGAACTAAAAACCAAAACCTGGGATGTCGCCGCCGGTATTATTCTGGTTCGTGAATCTGGTGGCTGTGTCACCGACTTCGACAACGGGCCAGATATGCTGAGTTCGGGGCGCATCGTAGCCAGCAACGGATTGATACATGCTTCCATGCTGGATGTACTCGCCAAGGCCGGCGACAGAAACTGATCGACTATTCCCTTTCCCATATCAACCGCAGGAATTAACGACCATGAAAGAGGTGGATTACACCAGTTATGTCAAGGCATTTACCCGCTTGTTTGAGGCGTATGATGCCGCCGTTCCCTACATCGAAACAACTGACGATTTCCAGTATTACGTTAATAGAAAGCGCAGTTGGCTGGAGCGACTCAAGTCACCAGAATTTCCAGTTGCCTTTCTAGGTGCCTTTTCAGCAGGAAAAAGCACCATTATCAATGCCGTGCTGGGTGAAGACATACTGCCAGAAGCCACCAAATCATTTACTGCCATTCCGACACTCATACGCAAAGGGCGTAGCAACCGGGCGGTTATTCATTATCTTGATCTGCCGTCACGAATAGAACTTAAAAACCTCTATACCGGAGAATTGGCCAAAGAACTCAGAAAACAATCTGACGATTATGAAGCACTGGATAATGCCGAGTTGCTTGTACGTTTGGAAAAGGATATAGAACAGCACAAAAACCAGTTAGGTTCTTTCAGCAAACAGAAGTTTTTTGATGAACTTAAAATACTTGTTTCCGGCTGGAACAAGCTCATAGGAGCGGTCAAGGAAATAGAAATAAGCCAGTTGCCTCAATTCGTCACAGAGGATTATGAGGACGTGTTATTCGTCGATCAGGCTGAAGTATTTCTGGCACAGGTTAACATCCCGGAAAATGTAGTATTGGTCGATTTGCCCGGCTTGGGTGTGGTTAATCCCAGACACCGCAAGGTGACTAAATCCTATGTCGAAAATGATGCCAAGGCCTTTGTGATCGCCATGAAGGTATTTCACCTGCTGGAGGGAGAAGAGATCGAGTTACTTGCGGAGATACACAGCCAACGGAAACGGGTATTACAACGTGCTTTCTGGGCGATCAATCAATGGGATGTACTCAGCAGCCAGCAAAAGAAAGAGGAACTGGCCAACTTTAACCAGAAAATAGAACATTACGGGTTTCAGATCGCCAAGGACAGAGTATTTAGAGTATCTGCACTAAATTATCTTTTGCTCAGGCTCATACAAGATGGCCGTCTCGACCAGAGCCAGAATCTGAAGGAACATGTCGATACCCTGAGAAAAGCCATGGGGAAAATCCCGGAACGCCCGGCAGAAGCCGAAGCGGCCTTGAAATCACTGGAAGAAGCCAAAAACTTCAATACCTTCAAAACCGGTCTGTTTGATTACCTGTCTCAGACGGCCAGAACCGAATTTCTCGAAGAGGCCAGAGCGGAATATCTGGAACTGGCCAAGCGGTTGCGTGAAAAACTTGAGCCCTGGTACGAAAACTACAAAAACATCAATGATGACAGCCTCAAAAATACCTTCATCGCGGGGGAATTATCACGTCGTCAGGATACGGTCTTACGCGAGTTACGGCTGACCGTCGAAGAACATATCAAGATACTCAGAACCGAAATCCTGCCCGAACTGACCTTCTGGCGGGAACAGGATCAGAAACAATTGGCCAATCAAATTGCCAGAACCATAGACAACCTGGATCGCAAATCACTGAAAAACGAACTGCTTAAAGGGTTGGATCTCAACAGCGTCATCAGTCGACTGCCCCACAAGATTGAAGAAAATCTTAATATACAGCTCACCTTCCGCGAACAATTACAAAAGGCATTGGATGACCAAATAATCAAACCTCATCTTTATCGTCTGCTCGATAGCATTACCGCCTTCGAGGCTTTGCCGGATGAAACCATTACGCTGGTAAGAGACAGACTGAGTGGACGGGATTTGTTCAATCGCCTGAAAGGGATGTGTGATGTTTTTCTGTTTGAATACGGGGAAGTTATTGATGACCTGGGCAGAACCATCATGACCCGGGAAGAAACTGAACGCCAGAATAGCCCTGAAGAGATCGTCCAGTGTATACGGCAGAATAGTGATCTGGGCCTGGAAGTGGCTAAACGACTTAACTTGCTGGGAACCGACAGCACGGCAAAAGATATGCTGGCTTTAGGTATTGAGAAACTGACAGACATTTACCTTGATCTGGCCGATACCCAACAACTGTTGATGCACCCTGAAACCCGCAACAACGAAATAGACCGTGCGCTGGAATGTTATCGTGCAGGATTGCTGGACTATACTCGCAAGCAACATCGGCAGATTAACTGCTATGCCCGCAGAGGGATTAAAAACTATTTTGAGGAACTGGAAAGCGATTTACTCAATTATTTTGAGTCCAATAAGTGTGAAGTGGCAAAGGTTATTATGAAACAACTCACTCAGGACATAGATTCAGAACTCAGTGCCGAACTCGAAAAGCAACGCATTATTAAAGAATCCTTCCAAACGGTAAATAATGCACTGACTCGTGGCAAACGCACCATGGACAGCGAAGCCGCCATTCTGATTAAACAAACCACCAGTCGCAGCACTGAATCCTCCGGTTCTTAACCGACAGGGAAATACTCTAATGGCTTGGCTGTCAGTGTGGCAGCGACTTCGTGCCGGTGTGCGCCAGGGTCGAGTCATCACGTATTGGATTTGATGCGCAATTGGCCTGATAATGGCGAACTCCGCTCGAAACCGCCGAAACGACGGAGTGACATTCACTTATCACATGGAGTTTAGTTTATGCACCAGGAAAACCTATCATCCCATACGCTCACACGCGATACCCATCGTGTCGAGGAATGGCGACACGATCCTTACCTGAGCCGAAAAAAGTGGCCAGAACCTTGTTATTGCCCGGATTGCGGGGTTGTGTATCGTCACGGAAATTGGCAATGGGCCGACATTCCTGAACACGGAACCGCGATTCATTGTCCTGCCTGTTTGCGTATCCGGGATAAATGTCCGGCGGCTTTTCTGGTTCTGGCCGGGGATTTTTTCACTCAGCACAAAGAAGAAATAATCCGGCGGGTGCGTACGGTCGAGGATGAGCATCGTGGCCAACATCCGCTCATGCGGATCATGGCAGAACAGGATTCCGGCACGGAATATCACATTCTTTACACTGACCCTCACTTGGCCCGCGCAACCGGACAGGCCATTCATTCTGCTTTTCGCGGCCAGTTGCACATCACCTATCAGAAGAATGAGTACTTGCTCAGAGTCTCCTGGGTACGTTAATTGTGGCGAATCAGCCAAATTGTTCCTGTGTTAGCCTGAAACCCCATTGGCTCCTTGCCCTACCCTCATCCGGCTTGCTACATTAGAT
>JBPCSC010000424.1:0-1496 GCA_051007495.1 Methylococcaceae bacterium
AGTGTACTGAAAACAGCATTATCGCTAGTCCGGGTAATGGTGTAGCTGCCAAACTCATCGAAATCACCCTTTTCGTACTTTAATTGATAATCACCGGGCTTCATATTCTTGACGTTGTTTCCTGGTGAGTCGGCGAATGAGATATTGAGTTGCGCCGAACCTGCATTGCCGCTTCCGGCTGTCCAGTTGTGGTTCGGTTGGCTGGCCGCTGCCAATTTGGCCGGATCGGTGGTAGTCAGTTTGAATTCGTCCGCTACCCTGCTGAACGGCCTTAAACGAAAACTGTCGCCATCAGCCATGATCCCTTTCCCTTCCACTTTTATTTTAAGCCCGTCCAGTTTGAGGTTGCCGCCTGTATCCAGACTCAGGCTACCATCACCTGTACTGAACACTTTATTATCAGAAAGCCGGGTGATCGTGTAGCTTCCTTCTGTATACTTTAAATTATATTCGGTAGGTATCAGCTTTTTGTAATCATTATCGGGGGAATCATCAAAGCTCACTTCCAGTTGGGCCGTTCCTGTATTATGGGTTGTGTCTGCTCGCCAGTTTTCAACCGTATTGGCTGCATTGGTGTAATCGGTAAAAACATTCTGGCCGGTGTAACCGTTCATATCTATTCCCTGGCGTTGCTGTGAATTGAATGCCAAAGCAAATCCTGCGGCCATTTGCCCTAATCGGTTGGTGGTCGGATCCAAAACCTCACGCTTGAATTTTTGTAACCCCCCGATATCACCCCCCGCCAGACTGGATGTCAAATCGTAAGCACCAGCCTGCCCTTCAGCAACCAACATGACCTTTTTATCATTCTTGTCGTAAACCGATGATTGCAGTTCGAGTTTATTGTAACTGTCTCCAGAGACCAGGGATTGCCCATAACCCAGGAATACATTCATAGCTCCGTCTCTGCCATTGACCACCTTTATATTGACTTTTTCAGAAAGGTTTTGGAGTAGTATGTCGCGCTTATCCAGAAGTTCGTTAGGAGGCTCTGCATTGGGGTTATTGTTCAAGCTGACTATGGCTGAATTGACCTCAGCCAGATTGCGGGCGATAAGATTGACTTCGTCGACATTACTGCCCAGTTCAGAGTTGAACTGATCCTGTATTGTGGTGAGTTGATCATTCAGGGTACCTACCCTTTGCGCCATGACGTTGGCCTTGTCCAGCATATCAATACGTGGAGCCGAATCCGTAGGATCAGTCACGATATTCTGCACGGCGGTAAAGACACTCGTCATGGGAACCAGTAAATTTGTATCGGGATCTGCAATAAAATCATCGATACGGGTAGCCAGTCGGTGGTATGTATCTGCCGACTGCAATGAGGATTGCTCGGAAGTGATCTGGGAATGTATGAAGGTGTCGTTGAAGCGTTGAACATAGCCGTTAATTCGACCTGAAGTACCCGATCCGCCGGTTCCCTCTACATCAGGTATTCCGGACGTTTCCAAACGCTGCCTGCTAAATCCTTCCACATTGGCATTGGATATATT
>JBPCSC010000425.1:0-12624 GCA_051007495.1 Methylococcaceae bacterium
TCTCTGGTGTGTGCCAATCTGGCCATTGCCCTGGCGTTGGAGGGTAACCAGACGGTATTGCTGGTGGATTTGGATTTTCGCCAACCGCGTTTGGCCCATTATTTAGGCCTGCCTCCCACTCATGGCCTGAGTGATTATCTGGCCGGTGATGTCGCCTTCGAGCACATTCTATTTAATCCGGGTATTGAGGGTCTGGTCGTCGTTCCGGCCGGAACCGTGGGTCTTTACCCTACAGAATGGGCCGCGACTCGTCGATTGGCTGAATTGATACTGGAGATCAAAACCCGCTACGAATCACGCATTCTATTGTTTGATATTCCACCCTTATCCCACGCCGATGCGGCCCAGTTGCTACTCCCTAAAGTGGATGGTGCGGTATTGATCGTAGAAGATGGGAGACATAGCCCGGATGAACTGCATCACGCCATGCATTTACTGGAAGGAACGCCGTTGCTGGGACTGGTTTTGAATCAGACGGGACACCAAGCCGGACTAAAATAAAAATGCCGCGCCCGGACGGTGTGTCCAGTCGCGGCATTAGCGGTATCAGGTGACTATCCGATATTAGCCGCGATCACGCTGGTCGCGTGGGGTGATGGTCAGTTTCTGCGGTTGGTAGGTTGGTAAATCCGTAGAATCAATCGTGAATACGAAGAACTGGTTCGGGTTGGCAATGCCGGCAGGATGCAGGGTGTCCGTGATGATGGGAAGGAAGTCATTGTCATTGGATATGAACAAGGTGTGTTTGGTTACGCCGTCTACGCTCATGTCAGGACCAAAGGCAATAGACTCAATCTTGGCCGGAATATCGTTTTCGGAAATGCCGGCAGTCTTGAGAGTGGCAACCATATCCAGGAACAAGGTCTTGGCAACGACCGGGGTGGTGGCGGTCATGGGGGTTGTTCCGCTGATGTCGGTCGCACCGGTCAGGTCAATCTTGTAAAGCTTCTTGACAGTGGCCGCGCTGTTATCACCACGACCTTTACCGTCGCGTTCGTCCACCAGGAATTCATGATCGTTGATGGCCAAAATTTCGCTCACACCAGAACCGTCGGTCAGCAAGTAGCCGTACTCTTTGGTTTTGCCGCTTGCGATGTCTATGGACACGATACGCAGATATTTTTTGGTGTCTTGAATCAGGTTAGCCTGCACGATGCCCACCAGCGTGCTGCCGTCCGGGGTGATGGCCAGGCCTTCCATGCCTTTGTTGGCCGTACGGCCTACGGTGTTGCCGCTGATTTCGGTATCCCCTACTGCGCTCAGTTTGGGGGCAGCAAAATAAGCCGGCAGCTTGAAGCCCTTGATACGACGACCGCTCGCACGATCGAACTGGTAAACGTAAGGGCCGTATTCGTCGCTGATGAAAACACTCTTGCCGTCGCTGGATACGCGGATGCCTTCTGGATCCAGACGGGCATTCGACCAGTTGGTCGAGGTTTGGGTGATATCGAAATTATCGGAACGACCTGAAAAATAGAACTTGGTGTCCGTGTTGAGTGCTGGCTCACCGGCGGGGCCGTAGAACAGCGGCTTGTTGTTGGACAGCAACGTGGTGTCGATCAGGAAAGGCGATAAGGTGTACGGCATAGAGCCTGGTGTACCCACGACGTACGCCGGGTTGGCGGCCAGAGACAGACTCACCGTGTGGAAACGCGGAATGTAAGACGTGGTGTTGTCGAGGGTGGCATCGTAAGACACGGCATTGGGACCGCGATCAGGCAGAGACAAGAACGTATTGCCGCCCGCATAAGCCAGCCCCGAACCCATACCGCCCAGGATATTGCCCGCTATTTTACTTTCCAGTGCGTTGGCAGTGCGGGTGGACATGTCTTGATAATTGGCATTGATCTCACCCATAGCCACCAGCTTGACTTCAGCTTGAGCGACATTGGCAGCCAGGCACAGCGAAACTAGCCCGTAAACAGCAGTATTGAATTTCATGAGTGACTCGTTTGGTTTGGAAAAAGAAAACCATTATGAGTCAGAGGTGTTTCTGAAGAGTGACGCGAAGTAAGGGAACGATAAGGTTTTGGGGGCACTTGCCCGGGTTGTATCATAGCTTTTTCAACGCTATGTCCCGGAGGTTCTCGCCATGACTGATTTTTTCTCCCGACTCCCCCCCATCCTGCACGCGGATGCCCAGGCCGCTCCTGCGATCAAATCTCGCCCTGCTCTCGCTGCTGTCCACGTCATTGACGCCGCCACCGCCGATGCCATGGAGATTGATGCCTTGTTCGAGGGCATTAACTGTGCGGAAACCCGCATCGGTCAGGCTACTGTGTACCGCTCACTATGGTGTCCGCCGGATAACCTGAATGAAGCGAAGGCCAGACAGACGGCGGTGGCAGAATTAGCCCAGGATGCAGAATTGCGAACCCGACTGGAAACCCTGGTGCATACGGCAGGGCAACGCGAGGGTGATTTTTACGATTTGTTGTACGCGCAGTTCATGGGGGCTATCAGTTCCTCATCCCATGATCTGGAAATTCAAGGCTATGGCTACGAAAGCTACATCAAAGGAACCGGCTTTATGCTGGAACTGGTTGAATCGGCCGAGGCACTGGCGGCATCCGCCCGCAGCGAGTATCTCAAAACCCTGCTGCACGGTATCTCGCGTTTTAAGGAATCCAGAGCCTATCGCTTGATGCAAGGGCCGGTTTATCGGACTGAACAGCGTGTTTGCACGGCCTCCGAGAAATCCGCATGGATACCCGCCATACGCTTTCGTCCCAGTCTGTTCAAACCGACCTGGCTGCTGACTGTGGCCATACTGCTGATGCTGGGTTTGGAGTTTGTTCCGGGCTTGCTGGCAATAGCCGCCTCTGTCAGTTCGCTGGTGGGATTGTTCATACTCCCTCTGGCCTTGCTGTATATCCCTTTGGTGGGGGGGTTTGATCGCGATGCTTTGATCTACCCACTTAGAACAGTCTATAAAACCTCGCCCGAAGTGGCGCAAACGCTGGATTATCTGGGGCGACTGGATGAGTTGCTCAGTATGGTGCGCTACCCCACCCACTTCGGGCAAACGACGTGCCTCCCGGAACTCATCTCCGCCTCCACTCATCGTCTGGTTCTTGGTGGGGTACGCAACCCCGTGCTGGGTTTGCGCCATCCGGCTTATGTCCCCAACGACATTCGCCTTGATGAGCAGCGCCTGCTGCTGATCACAGGGCCTAACAGCGGCGGCAAAACCGCCTTCTGCAAAACCCTGGCTCAAGTTCAGTTACTGGGTCAGTTGGGGGGATATGTCCCGGCCGAGCACGCCCAAATGGGCATAGCCGACCACATCTACTATCAGATTCCCGAAATCAGCCATCTGGCGGATGGCGAAGGCCGTTTCGGCACAGAACTACGCCGTACCAAAGAGATATTCATGGCCAGCACCGCGCTCAGCCTGGTGTTGATGGACGAATTGTCTGAAGGCACTACCCACGAAGAAAAGATTGAAATTTCCATGAGCATACTGGAAGGATTTCACCAGTTGGGCAACACCACGGTGCTGATTACCCACAATCATGAACTGGTGGATCGCCTGCTGAAGAAAAACAAAGGCATGGCCGTGCAGGTGGAGTTTCAAAACGAACACCCCACCTACCGGGTGGTTGAAGGCATTTCGAGGGTTAGCCACGCCGACCGGGTGGCCAAAAAGATAGGTTTCTCTCGCGAAGATATTGCCCGCTACCTGTCGGGCAAGCATTAAGCCGTTTCGCCGGATTTTCTGGCCCTGATCAGACTGGCTACAGCCTGTATTCGCTTTCGGTGTAGTGCCGCCCCCAAGGCCGCGCCTTTCAAACCCTGCTCCAGCAATGGAGCAACCGGCACAGCCAAGGCGACCGCAAGAGCGGTTTTCAAGAATTCGGCCTGGGGATACGGGGTTTCTTCAAACCCGGGCCGCCCTCGGGCATCGGCCATGCAGGCGATGAGAAAAGCCTCTAGCGTGTTTTTTTGCCTGAACGCATCAAGATGACGAAATAGCTTGATGACGGTGGAGGGGCGCAATTCGAGGGCCCGGTGGCCAATGCCGTGGTAGCGCGTGACCTTACCCGCCAGTTGGCGGTAGGCGTTGGGAATTTTGTACCGGTCACACAGGGTTTCAAGCACAGGAAGCCCGGCACGTTCATGGCCGATGTGTCGGGGCCAGTGCTCGGGCGGGGTGATGCCTTTGCCCAGATCGTGAGTCAAGGCAGCGAAGCGGATGACCGGATCAGGAGTGAGCCTGACCGCTTGCTGCAGCACCAACAGGGTATGCACGCCGGTGTCGATTTCGGGGTGGTAGATTTCGGGCTGAGGCACACCGAACAACCGGTCGATTTCAGGAAATAGCCGCACCAACGCCCCACAATCCCTGAGTACACGAAAAAACACGGCCGGTTCTGGTTCAGCCAGGCTACGGGCCAATTCCTGAAATACCCGCTCAGGCACTAAAGCCTCGACCTCACCGGTCTCGACCAACTGCCGCATCAAGGCCAGGGTTTCTTCGGCGATGGTAAATCCCAGGGGCGCGAAACGGGCGGCAAAACGAGCCAGGCGGAGTATGCGCACCGGGTCTTCGACAAACGCTGCCGACACATGCCGCAAAATGCGCCGCTCCAGATCCTGCTGCCCGCCGTACGGGTCGATCAAACCACCGTGTTCATCCATAGCCATGGCGTTGATGGTCAGGTCGCGCCGTTGTAAATCTTCTTCCAGCGTGACGGCTGTATGCGCCTCCACCGCAAAACCGTGGTAGCCGGGTGCGGTTTTGCGTTCGGTGCGGGCCAGGGCATATTCTTCCCGGGTTTTGGGATGCAAAAACACCGGAAAATCCTTGCCCACGGCATGGTATCCCCGCTTCAGGAGTTGCTCGGAAGTGCCTCCCACCACCACCCAGTCACGCTCGCTGACCGTTCGCCCCAGCAGGCCATCCCTGACCGCGCCACCGACCAGATAGGTTTTCATCAGGACTTGGACGGGGCCGCTGCGGTGGTCGGCGTACCCAAGGCTGCCGCGTTACGGTGCGCTAAATCGTCAATGACTGAATCCAGCGAACCGGTACGCGCCACTTCACTGCTAAACGTGGAGCGATAGTTTTGTACCAGGCTGACCCCGCTGATGATCACATCGTAGACTTTCCATTCACCGGCGATGTTTTCCATGCGGTAACTGACCGGCAGTGGTTGAGGAGAACTGGGTCGGCGCATCTCGGTACGTACCGTGACCTTACTCTCGCTCTGAGTGGTTTCCAGCGGCAGGTAGTCGATGTGATAAGTGTGAAATTCAGAGAAGGCCGTGGTGTAGGTGCGGATCATCAGCGTGCGGAATTCCTGCTTGAACCGATCACGCTGAACCTGAGTGGCCGTGCGCCAGTGTTTGCCCAGTATGAGCAGGGAAGCCCGGTTTACATCAACGTGTGGCTCCATGATGTTTTTGACCAATTCAGTCGAACGGCTGAAGTCCAGTTTGTAATCATAGGCTTTCAGGGCATCTCTGACCTGATTGGAGGCATCTTTAACGACAGTGATGGGATCAATAGCGGGTTCTCCCGCCTGTGCATTAGCCAAAGCCAGCAGAGATATCAGGAAGATAAGGCTGGCGCGTAGAAAAACGATAGGATTCATGGGTATTTCCGTGGTTGAAATAGTGAAGAAGAAAAGCCCGGATTTTAGTGTTTTATGATTCAATTCGGTAGATGCCGCAGATACTCAGGTACGTTGCGGGCGGGTGGTGGGTCGCCCCTTAGCCCGCATCCACTTCGTCGAGTGCGGCGCACATTGGGGCTGGAAACGGGATATCAGAAGCCCAATACTGCGAATGTATCTCCGCCACCTGTTTTTGTTGCGTGATTTATTTCAGGTGCGGTGTGCCAGGGACAGGGTCAGGGTGTTTCGACTGGAACCGCTTTGAAATGGCTGCTTTCGCTTTCATCCGCCAGTGTGTGTAGACGAGCGGAACTGATCTGATTAACCCGGTCGGCATTTCCTGTGTAGGCGAGGGTGGCGCGTAGGTAATTGGGGGTCAGGCCGTGGTTCTCGGTGCTGCCGTCAGGGCGGGTTCTGGATTTTTCCCACAATACGGGGAAAACCCGGCCCAGAAATCGGCTGCGGTAGGTGTGCGCCTGCTGCTCGGCCAGTGCTCTCAGGGTGCGGGATCGCTCGTTTTTGATGGGTTCAGGCACGCGATCCGGCAGTTGCGCGGCGTGGGTGCCGGCACGCGGAGAGTACGCAAACACATGGATGTGGCCGAAGCCGATCTGCTCCACATAGTTCAAGGTCTGCTGCCATTCGGCTTCGGTTTCACCGGGAAACCCTACGATCAGATCGGTGGTGATGTTGATGTCGGGTACGGTGGCTCTCAGGTGTTCGGTCAGACGGGTGAATTCGTCGGTACGACAGCGACGGGCCATGCGCTTGAGTACAGTGTCGGAACCGCTTTGCAAGGGCAGGTGCAGGTGCGGCATGAGGCGGGGATGAGCGAATTGGCTGATCAGGGTTTCGGGTATGTCCCAGGGTTCCAATGAACCTAAACGAATGCGGGGTATGGCGGTGTGTTGGAGCAGTGCGTCAATCAGGTGATCCAGTCTATGGCCCGACTCGCTGCCATATCCGCCCAAATGCACGCCGGTCAAAACGATTTCACTTAGCCCTTCGGCCTGTACGGTGTTGACTTCATCGACGATCTCGGCAATGGGGCGGCTACGCTCTTCGCCTCGGGCTACGGTCACGATGCAATAAGTGCAGCGGTAACGGCAGCCATCTTGTACCTTGATGAACGCCCGTTGCCGCCCTAGCTTGAACAGTGCGGATTCGGCATGGTGCAAGGCGGGGGGGTATTCCGGGCGCAGGTCGAAATGTTCCTGAACCCAATCCACCAGCCTGTGTTTATCGGCATTGGCTATTATGAGATCCACACCTAAGGATAGGGCTTCGTCGGGTTCCAGTGTCGCGTAACATCCACTCAACACCACGCGGGCGGCGGGATTTTCGCGCTGTTCCCGCCTGAGTAAGTGGCGTGATTTCCGGGCCGCATCCACCGTGACCGCGCAGGAGTTAAACACCACCAGGTCTGAGGCTTCGGCCTCGGTCACGATGCAATGCCCCAGGGTTTCCAGTTGTCTGGCCCACGATTCGAGTTCGGCTTCGTTGAGCCTACAGCCTAAGGTCTTGAGCTTGACCCGCATACCCGCGCTCCGGCATCAACCTTGTTGCAACAGGCTACGCAGGTCGATGGTGGCTGCGTTGGCTCGAGCAATGTAATTGGCCAGAGTGAGTGAATAGTTGGCGAACAGGCCAAACCCGCCTCCGTTTAATATGACCGGACTCAGCAAACGGTTCTGGCCGTCTTCCAGTTCACGAATGATTTGCTGTAACGAGACCAGGGCCGTTTTGTTGCCGAGAATGTCGCGGAAATCAAATTCAATCGCCTTGAGTACGTGCATACACGCCCAGGTGTATCCACGCGCCTCGAAGAAGATGTCGTCGATTTCAAGCCAGGGGGTGCGGCGCATGGCCGGTCGGTGTTCGTTCAATCCGATACGCATGGCCGGGGCCGTATCGCCGACGCTGGCACTCAGGCGGTTGGAGAGGTCGCCCAGTCGCTTTTCCAGAACTTCAAGGTATTGGCGCAGGTTGTCGGCACGGGCGTAAAAGTTGGCTTCTCGTTCCAGTATGTGTTCTTTATATCCTTCCAGAGCCTCAATGCCTTTTTCGTATTGCGCTTCTGAAGAGGGCAACTGCCAGGATTTGTGATCGAAGTAGAAGTAAGGCTCGGCCCGGGCCAGGTCGGGGTCTTCGCGGGACTGGGTTTGGGCGCGGGAAATATGGTTACGCAAGGCGGTGGTGGCATCACGCAAGGCAATCAGTGCGCCGTATTCCCAGTTGGGGATGTTGTCGAGAAACACGGACGGCGGAAATACGTCGTTGGATAGAAAACCGCCATTTTTGGTGAGCAGGGTGTGTCCGATGCGGATCAGTGTGGTGGCGTAGGCGAACCCCAAGGGCAGTTCCTTGGCGTTTTTGACATTGCCTTCGTGGGCGGCCAGTTCAACCACATCAAATTCAGCAGGCTCTATGCTCCAGTACCAGGACACACCGGCCAGTGCCAGGGTGGCTACCACTGCCGCAATGCCAATCGGCACGGCCAAACCTTTGCCTTGGGTGTTTTGAAGGCCTAAAAAGTTTTTGAAATTAAACGCCGGTTTGTTCTTTATGCCTGGCTCAGTAGAAGTGGGTTTGGACGGGCCAGGCCTGGACTTATCGCCTTTTGCGGCATGAATGGCTTCAGACGCGGTGGGTTCAGACCGGGCCGAAGTGGCCTTGTTGTCCTTCTGTGTGTGAATGGTTTCAGACATGGTTGTAATCCTGTGGCAGTGGAGGTTGGACGGGATGGTGATGTGAGGGTCATGACGTATCCCCGTTCCCACCGATGAAGGCCGGATTATAGCCCAAAAAAAACCCGCTCATGTTTCATCGGGGTGGTCTGTGGTTTTCTTGCGGGCTCGGGGGTGGGTTTTGTCGTACACCTCAGCCAGATGCTGGAAATCGAGATGAGTGTATATCTGGGTGGTCGCCAGATTGGCGTGGCCCAGCAATTCTTGCACGGCACGCAAATCACCGCTGGATTCAAGCAAATGGCTGGCGAAAGAATGACGCAGCTTATGCGGGTGTATATGTTCGATGATTCCCTGCCTGGTTTGCCAGCGTTCCAGACGGGCATGCACGGTTCGGGCGGCTATACGTTTACCCAAACGACTGACAAACAAGGCGGCCACTCCGGCATGGGCGTAATTCTCACGCACCGTCAGCCATTGGCTTAAAGCGTCTCTGGCCTGCCGCCCCACCGGCACAACCCGTGACTTGTTGCCTTTGCCCTGGCGTATCAAAACTGAGGCATCGTTTATATCCAGGTCGGTTATGTCCAGTGCCACCAGTTCGGCCAGCCTAAGCCCGGATGAGTAAAACAACTCCCACATCGCCAGATCACGCTGTTCCAGTAGATCATCAGGTTCTACGTCCAGGAATCCTGACATTTGGTCGGTATCCAGCGGTTTGGGTAAGGAACGCTTGGCTTTGGGGGGTTTGATCGCTTCGGCCGGGTTTCCACAACACACCCCCCGCTTGACCAGGCTGCCGAAAAAACTCCTGACGGCTGACAATTCCCGCTGAATACTGCGATTGGAGAGGCCTTGTTCGTGTCGGAACGCCAGATAATCGCGTATCTGGTGTGCGCTGACTTCGGCCCAGGTCGCCACGCCTTGAGTGTCACAGAACGAGCGGAACACCCTAAGATCATGCCCATACGCCACGGCAGTCGCCTGGGAGCATCGCCTGTGCTGGGTCAGACCCTCAATAAAAGAGTGCAGTTGGTGGTCGGCTTCTTCCAGCACTGAGGATCAATCCTCTGTCCATGTCGCCAATCGGGCGGCGACAACCTCGCCTAAAATCCTGAGGTACAGAAGCCCCATGCCCGGTTTGAAATGCTCAGATTTGAAACTGCCCAAAGCCAGCACACCCTGCAAACCGGCATGTTCGATTGCGGTGACGGCGAAGGAGTGAATCTCGTTTATGCCATCTCCGAACAGGTAGCGGGTTTGAGCCGTGTCGTGGATGCTGGCACACCAGGCTTCACCCCGGTTGAGCAGATTGGCAAACAATAAGGCCCCGTCTTCGGCTACGTTTTCAGGCATTCCGGCCAGCAAGGCTTCAGGACAACGGCTGAAACAGCGCACCACCACCCGATCCACCTGAAAATCCTTACGCAATCCTTCCTCCAATGCAGACAAAACCGCAACCGGATCCCGGGCTCCCAGCAGAGACAGGGTCAGTTTGTGCAAACGCTGATTGAGCGCGTCGTTGTCACGGGCGATATCAATAAGTTCTGCCATTTGAGCCTGTAATCGGGCGTTTTTTTCCCTCAGTACACCGAGTTGGCGTTCGACCAGAGAGATGCTTGTGCCTGAGTCATGGGGGACTCGGATGTACTCCAGCACATCCGCGTGGCTAACGAAAAAGTCAGGATTTTCGCGCAGATAAGCCTCGACTTTCTCAGCAGTAAGAGATGGGGCGCGGCGCTTGCGCGGTGGGGTAGTGGATGTAGTCATAAGGGTATCGTACCTTGAAAAACAGTGATGGCCGGGCCTGTCATCATGACGGAATGCCCGCGTCCGGCCCACTCAATCAGGAGTGGGCCTCCGGGCAAAGTCACCGTGACAGGGCTACGTAAAATGCGATGTTCGATGCCGATGACGGCCGCAGCGCAAGCACCGCTGCCGCAGGCCAGGGTTTCTCCCGCACCGCGTTCGTACACTCTAAGCCGGGCCTCGTGCAGGCCTACAGGCTGAAGAAAACCGATGTTGGCTCGTTCAGGAAAAAAGGGGTGACGCTCCAGCCAGCAACCGATGCGGTCGACGGGGGCTGAATCCACGTCTTTTACCTCGATCACCGCGTGTGGATTGCCCATGGAAACCGCCCCGAATACGTACTCTTCATCCTCAAGTTTCAAGCGGTATTGGCCTTGCTCCTGGGTGGCGAGTATCGGAATGGCAGCGGGTTCATGGTGGGGTATGCCCATGTCCACGCAAACGGTGTTATTGGCTTTGTGGGTTAAGCGCATGCGTCCGGCGGCGGTGATTACCCGAATATCATCACGCGTGCATAAACCCTGCTCTCTGACGAAACGGGCAAAGCAACGTGCCCCGTTACCACACTGAGCCACTTCGCTGCCATCGGCGTTATAGATGCGATAACGAAAATCGACGCTATCGTCGGGGGCGGCTTCTACCAGTAACACCTGATCGCACCCTACGCCGTAGTGCCGATTGGCCAGATGCCTGACGATGTCGGGAGTTAAATGCACCGACTGCCTCACCGCATCAATCACCACGAAATCATTCCCCAGTCCGTGCATTTTGGTGAATTTCAGCATGGTTTTAGTCCAGTAATCGCTCACTTTGGTACAAATCGGCCAAGGTTTCACGCGGGCGAATTTCCGTGATGCTGTTGCCCGTGACCATCAGCTCGACCGGACGAGGACGGCTGTTGTAGTTGGAACTCATGCTAAAGCCGTATGCACCGGCCGAACGCACGGCCAGAAGATCACCCGGAGTCAAGCCCAGTTCGCGCTCCTTGCCCAGAAAGTCGCCGGTTTCACACACAGGGCCTACGATGTCGTAGGTCTGAACAGGAGCATCCCCCCCCAAAACCACCGGGATGATCTCCTGCCAGGCTTGGTAAAGTGCGGGGCGGAGCAAGTCATTCATCGCGGCATCGACTATGGCAAAGTGCTTGACCCGGTTTGATTTGAGGTATTCGACCCGCGTCACCAACACCCCGGCGTTACCGACTATGGCGCGACCGGGTTCCATCAGTATCTCGTAGCGACCTGCCGGGATACGGCCAAGGATGGCTTGAGCATATTCATGAGGCTCTGGTGGGGTTTCGTCCCGGTAGCGAATCCCCAGGCCCCCGCCGATGTCGAGATGATGGACGGCAATGCCACGGTCATTGAGGCGATCGGCCAATTCCAGAACCCGATCCAGCGCGTCAAGAAAGGGCAGGGTACTCGTCAACTGCGAACCGATGTGGCAATCAATGCCCTTTATTTCAATACCCGGCAACTCGGCAGCCCGGGCATATTGTTCCAGCGCGTCATCTATGTCGATGCCGAATTTGTTTTCCTTAAGCCCGGTAGAAATATAAGGATGGGTGTGGGCATCGACATCGGGATTTACCCTGAGCGAAACCGGTGCCTTAACGCCTAGCTTCACCGCTAGCCGACTCAAACGCTGCAATTCGTCGGCGACTTCCACGTTGAAGCAGCGTATGCCGGCTTCCAAAGCCCGTTGCAGTTCATCCATGCGCTTGCCCACACCAGAAAACACCACTTTGTGAGGGTCGCCACCGGCCGCCAGCACCCGCTCCAGTTCACCGATCGACACAATGTCGAAACCAGAACCCAGGCGAGCCAGCACATTCAAAATGGCCAGGCTGGAATTGGCCTTGACCGCGTAGCACACCAGATGCGGACAGTCGCCGAAGGCACTATCAAACGCACGCCAGTGTTGTTCCAGTGCGGCCCGGGAGTAGACATACGCCGGGGTTCCGAAATAATCGGCCAGCAGGGGCACCGGCACGTCTTCGGCGTGCAACACGCCGTCACGGTAATCAAAAAATCCACTCATCGGGGTGTGCTTTTTTTGGAATCAGGAGATGAAACAGGATAGTACAAAGAGCCTTTCTGCCCACAGGCAGCCAGCATAGCCAGCAACGCAAAAATCAAGGAGAGACGCTGATACATGGATTCAGATAGCGGGGTTGGGAAGGAGATTGGAACGCGGGATTCTATAGCAAATACTGTGTCATTCCCATACAGAGAAGAACCCGCGCACCGGGAGCGAGAGCTAAGGTAGCAAGGGCATCTTGCCCTTGGAGCGAGGGCGTCCCGCCCTTGGAGTGAGGGCATCTTGCCCTTGGAGCGAGGGCACCTTGCCCTCGCAAGGCCAGGATGGCCTTGCTCCAAGCCTTACTCCAATGGCCTTGCTCCAAGAGTGGGTTATTTGCCCTTGGAGTGAGGGCGTCCCGCCCTCGCAAGGCCAGGATGGCCTTGCTCCAAGTCTTACTCCAGGCCTTGCCCCAATGGCCTAATAAAATG
>JBPCSC010000426.1:0-12652 GCA_051007495.1 Methylococcaceae bacterium
CCCTCGAAACTGGTCGTTCCTGTTTCTCGTATTACCTTTGATTGGACTGCTCACTGTCATGGATACCGGATTGGCGGCCCCACAAAACCCGGCCACCACACCCGAACCCCGCCCCCAGACCAAGCCTTTTGAGTTTGCTGATGTCATGCAAAAGGCCCGGGAACTGGCTACCAAACCCTACGTGCGTGAAGATCCCCTCTTGCCCGAATTTCTGGCCAAGATTGATTCCGAACAGTATCGCAACATCCGCTACAAACCGGAAAAAGCTCTTTGGGCCGACGAAGCCCTGCCCTTTCGTTTGCAAACCTACCACCGGGGTTCGATGTTTCGTGATCGGATCACCATCAACATCGTAGACAAGGGTGCGGCCACCCAGTTGGCCTACTCACCTGAACTGTTCGACTTCGGTTCATTGCAAGTGCCTGAACTGCCGTCCAGCCTGGGTTTTGCCGGGCTACATCTGCACTATCCCCTGCACCGGGATGATGAATACGACGAAGTAGCCTTTTTTTTGGGCACCAGCTTTTTCCGGGCCAGAGGGCTAGGACAAGTGTATGGCTTGTCGGCCCGGGGCCTGGCCATAGACACCGGCCTGCAAAAGGCCGAAGAATTTCTGGTATTTCGTGAATTCTGGGTAGAAAAGCCCACCGTTCAAAGCAATACCCTGACCCTCTACGCCCTGCTCGACAGCCCCAGCCTGAGCGGAGCCTACCGGTTTGTACTGCGCCCAGGGCTGGATCACAGCATAGAGGTATCGAGTCATCTTTTCTTCCGCAAAAGCGTAGAGCGACTGGGTATCGCCCCGCTTAACAGCATGTATTTTCATGGTGAGAACACCGATCGTTTCGTGGATGATGCGAGACCGGAAGTACACGATTCCGACGGTCTGCTGCTAGGCCGCAGTGGTGGTGAATGGGTTTGGCGTCCTCTCAACAACCCGCGCCAACTCAGGATTAGCGTGTTCAAGGACAGCCAGCCTGTGGGTTTTGGTTTGCTCACGCGGGATCGCAATTTTGATCATTACCAAGACATAGATGCCGCCTATCAGCAACGCCCTAGTGCCTGGGTTGAAACTCTGGGCAACTGGGGGAACGGCGCGGTGTACTTGATCGAAATTCCCAGCGATGCCGAACGCTACGACAACATCTCGGCGTTCTGGGTACCCGACCAACCCATGCAGGAAGGCAAAGAACTGGTTTTTGACTACCGTCTGCATTTTACGCTGGACGAAATCACCACCCCCGCCAGTGGCAAGGTCATCAGCACTCGCATAGGTAAATCACCTGTAGACGCCTCGGCCCGGCGGTTTATCGTGGACTTCGCCAGTCCCTCGCTCAAACTACTGGGAGACAGGGCCAATCTGAAAGCCGAAATTTCCACTTCATCCGGCAAGCTGGCCAATGCACGGGTCGAAAAAAACGAAGTCACCAATACCTGGCGGCTTAGCTTCGACCTGCAACCTGAAGCAGACAAGGATCCGGTAGAACTGCGGGCCATGATCAAATCTGGTGACGACAACCTGACCGAAACCTGGGTATATCAATGGAACACACCTTAAGCCCCGACGCTGACCTGAGCTTCAGCGTATCGCACTACCTGCGTCAATTGGGGCTATGCGATGAAACCCTGATCGCTCAACTCGCTTTTGATTGCCTGGAAAGTGCCCGACACCGGGCGGCCCCAGGCTCAGAACACGAACTGCTGCGGCGAGCACTCGAAGAAGCGCAGCGGCGTTTCAATCAGGCTCTGGTTAAAACCCTGCATATTGCCCGCCCTCACGATGACGACCGCCCCCTGGCGGCCGCACGGGCGGCCGTGCTGTTGCGAAGCCCCCCCTTTCCCACCGAGGCCTTATTCCGCGACGGCAGCAGCCCACCGGAATGGGCGGATGAACTGGCCCTGAGCGTGCCGGTCAGCACACCGCCCGAATCCCCACAGGATATGCACGAAACCCACCTGCGTTTCTGGTTGTTCACCTCGTAAGCCCACGTCATTCCCACCATGCCACCCCGCCACAACACACTGCCCACGTCCGTGATCACCGCGAGACGCATTCTTTTTTTGCTGCTGGTCGTACTGACCACCTTCACCGCTCTGGCCATGATTACCAGCGCCTTTCAGCAGGATGGCATCACCCCACAGGAAATCGGCTTGCTGGTGCTATACACCCTGCTGATTCTTTGGGTGAGTACCTCGTTCTGGACGGCAACCCTGGGTTTTTGGTGTCTTTTGACTGGCGGCGACACCCGCAGCATCAGCCGACTCCACCCCACCCGCACCGCCGAAGACGACCCCACCCCCGCCCGAACAGCGGTAGTCATGCCGGTCTACAACGAAGTCCCCTCCCGGGTATTTGCCGGTTTGCGTGCCACCTACCAAACCCTGATCGAAACCGGGCGTGGCGACGAATTTGAGTTGTTTATCCTCAGCGATACCCGTGACCCTGAACTATGGATGAGAGAAGAAGCCAACTGGTACCGCATGTGTCAGGATTTCTCCGCCCACGGCAAAATTTTCTACCGCAACCGGGAGAAAAACATCGCCCGCAAAAGTGGCAACATTGAAGAGTTCTGTCGCCGGTGGGGCGGTCGCTACCGCTACATGATTGTGCTGGATGCGGACAGCCTGATGGCCGGTGAAACCTTAGTCAAAATGGTTGACCTTATGGAGTCCCATCCTCGGGTTGCCTTGATTCAATCGCCACCTATTCCGGTCAATCATGAATCGCTGTTTGCACGCACACTCCAGTTTGCCAGCAGCCTTTATTCCGACATTTTCATAGCCGGAGCTAATTTCTGGCAGTTATCCAGCAGCAATTACTGGGGGCATAACGCCATCATCCGCATGAAACCGTTTGTCCAACACTGCGGTTTACCCAGGCTGCCGGGGCAAGAACCCTTTGGCGGTGAGATTTTGAGCCATGACTTCGTAGAAGCCACGCTGTTGCGGGAAGCCGGATGGGAAGTCTGGCTGGGCACTGATCTGAAAGGAAGTTATGAAGAATTACCCCCAACACTTATTGACTACGCCAAACGCGATCGACGCTGGTGTCAAGGGAATATGCAGCACGTTCGTATGGTGTTTGCGAAAGGGATTTCCGGACTAAGCCGTATGTATTTTCTGATGGGGATTATGTCGTACTTATCTTCCCCGCTATGGCTGTTGTTTCTCATTCTGACCGGACTGGAAGCCTACGTAAAAAGCCGCACCATGCCGGTTTATTTCTTTGGTGACATCCTCTTTCCGGTCTGGCCTGAGTCGTACACCGTAGAAATGACCACCGTCTTGCTGGTTACGCTGTCCATGTTATTTCTGCCCAAGTTCTGGAGCCTGATTCTTTTGCTGTTCAGGCGAGAATCCAGAAAAGGCTACGGCGGATTCATATCCGCCACCATGAGCGTAGTACTGGAAAGCATCTTCTCCATGTTGTCGGCCCCCATACTCATGCTGTACCAGTCCAAATTTGTCATCTCCATACTGCTGCGAAGCAGTGTAGGTTGGCCCAGCCAGAATCGGGACGATTATCGCCTGAGTTTTATGGAAGCCCTGGCTGCTCATTGGGAGCACACACTGGCCGGTATAGTGGCTGGATGGGTGAGTTATCAATACGTGCCTGATTTTTTCATCTGGCTGATACCGGTACTGGCAGGGCTACTCTTATCCATACCGCTATCCATGCTATCCAGCAGTTCCAAAGTCGGCATCCTGACTCGTCGTCTGGGCTTGTTCATCACACCGGAAGAACAACAACCGCCCAGGGTTATCCGCCTGCTGCACGAGAATATAGCCAGGAGTCAATCCGAGGCGCAAGGCGATACCGATGGCCTGAACGCCATAGCAAATCCCGGTATTGCCGCCTTGCACACGGCATTGCTGCCTTTGCGCCCATTAAGCAAGCGTCATCGTTATCAATTGCAGGCTTTGGTCTATCAATTAGTGGAAGAAGGCCCAGACAGCATACCGCCCAGCGAAAAACGCCGTCTGATTTCCAATGCTGAAACCCTGTCACGCTTGCACATTCTGGCCTGGAACCGCGCTCAAACCCCCAAAACCCCCTAGCCGATGGCCGGGGCACGGATCATCCGTTGCCCCGGATTCCCCCCAGCGACAACACCCAAACCTCCCCGTCAAAACCTCCGCTTCCCCCAATTTTCTCGTTACGTTACCCTTAAAAAAACTTCAAAAAAAACCGCTCATGACGCTACGTCATAAGCTTTAATCGGCTTAAATCGGGTTTCCGCACGCGAAGACGGGCAAAAGAAAGCCCCCCGAACAGTTGCTTGATCCTGCGATGCTCGGCGCGACTGAACGGGGGGGTGGGTTTGACCGGACTGAGTGCCATTCGAGAATCAATTCACAAGAAATTGGGTGACTCAGTAACTGTAATTCCAGGCCCAGCCTGTCTTGAATTAAACTTCAAGACAATCAGAAATGTTTTTATGCCGGGTTTGTTGCGTATAAAAGGATTTGGACAATGTCCTTTTCACCTCGTTGCTCGGCCAAGGACAGCGGGGTATGTCCTTCGGCCAGTGGATTGGGGTTGGCTCCGTGGTTCAGCAATAATTCAAGCAATTCAATATGGCCCATTTCAGCGGCCCGATGTACTGAAGTAAACCCTCGAATATCGCAGGCGTTTATATCGGCCCCTGAATCAAGCAATAGTCTGACTTGTGGCAAACAGTTGGCCTCTACGGCATTCATCAATGGGGTTGTGTTTTGAACGGATCGCACATCCGGATTAGCCCCTGACACGATCAGGAACTGCATGGCTTTTATGTCACCTGATGCCGTAACCCAATGCAGTGGTGCCAGGCCATCTGCCGCCAGAAGATCAATAGGAATACCCTGTTCGAGTTGTCTGCGCATTTCGTCCAGATCATGTCTGGCAGTTGCAATATGCAGTAATGAATGGGAACGCACTGGCGATACGGTTGACCCCTCAAAACTGGAAATAAATGTACCCACTCTAGCCATAATCCCGTACAGGGACATGGCCCACAATCCGGCCGATTCCAGGTCTGAAGAAAGGCATTTGGGGAGTGGTGCCGGAAAATCTTCCCCGATGACATGAGTAATCAGCAAAAACTTCACGATACTGCGAATAAAATCAGGGTCACCCTCTTCTGAAAACTGCCCCATGATTTTATGGATATAAAGCCGACCATTATCCTGGGTGGTATCCGCAACCACCATGACTTTTCGCAACCAGCTTCTTACAAAAATAATCCGGTTATCATAATAGTATATCGCCCATTTATGCTCCATTTCATGTGGTATATACAAAACCCCTGGAGCCAGCATCTTGTCGATGTTGAAAATAAGGTGGGCAGTTATTTCATTTCCGGAATCGGGCATATCATGGATAAACGACATCCCGTCGTCCGCCTGATAAGACTGTGCATTGATCGCCATTTGAGGATCAGGGCAGGCAGACATCATATCCTGGGTTATCGGTCTTAAATCCAGCAACCGGATTCCCCAGGGATTATTTAAAGCCTCAATCCATTGTAAACAGGGCGTATCAATTGCCGCAGGTATTTCGTTATAACTCATGGGATAAACACTCGGGTGGGGTGAAAAAAACGACGGACTGGTGATTGGCGGATTCGGCGAACAACCGGCCTGTCTGCGACTGAGGACTTGAATTGTAAAACCGCAAACCGTCAAATCCTGTCGCATGAATCAGCTATCTTTTGTCACGATGGGACAGTCGCCACCGAGCTTGAGGCCGTCATCTCGGTGGGCTACCGCGTTAAATCTACCAGGGCGCGGCCTGGTAGATGTGATCGCACGCTATAAACAAGAGCAAGCATTGCTGGAACAGATGGGAGGGCCGGGATACAGCATGGAACGTGCAGAGATACTCACCGCCCATTGTTCATCGCCCGTGCCAGAGGGAATAGTGAACAGCCGTAATTACCTGCCCCAAAATGCCGTGGCTAAACTATGCCAAAGATCCGAACACACATTCTTGTAAACAGGCTCCTTTTCGACATCTATTGACGATTTGAAATTTGTGTAATTGATTTCATCCGGCAGTCGGGTGAAAAAATCACGCAACTCCTCATCGTTCAAAAACACTCTATATTTATAATCAGTGCCCGCTCCACTTATTATTTCAGAATGAGGGAAATAGGCTTCAAGATGCTCTTTTTTCCTGGAACGGGCGACATAACTCCCCTCTTTGTTTACGATGGAAATAAACCCTTTATTCAACATTAACCACATAACATTAACCTCGACTATACGCAAAAGAATTCGCAAAAAAAATCCGACCATCCTGGAGTTTAATTCAAGTAAGGCAGGACATTCAGGGTTGCTGGTAACACCCATTTTGAAACATATACAGCGCGTGCCAGATGCTGGCGTGACCCTCCATACCGGCACAGTGTACCCGTATGGATTTTCCTGCCAGGCACTCGGTCTTATAACACCGCAACACGTCATACGATGTCGTATAGATAGCTTATGATGATCAGGCCCGAGTTCGTCTGGTAAAGCCGACTGTCGCCACCGATAATCATCCACTGTTTGAACCCATCATCATTAAACGAGCAGAGAATATGAACTGGACTGAATGGCTAAAGAATTTCGTTATTATTCATACCCGCAACCCGCAGCGCACCCTGAATGTCTATTCATTTCTGGAAGAATGAACACTATGACTGATCAACAACAACTCGTTATTTTTGACTCTAGCACTGGGCAGCTTGAGGTACGGCTAGAGGCTGAGACGGTCTGGCTCAATCAGGAACAGATGACTCTACTGTTTGGTCGCGAGCGTTCGGTGATTACCAAGCATCTGCGCAATGTATTTGCGGAGGGGGAACTGGAGCGCGATGCAGTATGTGCAAAATTTGCACATACTGCCGCCGATGGCAAAACCTATCAGGTGGAGCACTACAACCTCGATGTCATCATCTCGGTCGGTTACCGCGTTAAATCTGTCCAGGGTATCCACTTTCGCCAATGGGCCACGCGTGTATTGCGTGAGCATCTAACCCAGGGCTATACCCTCAATCGCCAACGCTTCGAGCAGAATGCCGCCGAACTGGAGGCGGCTCTCACACTGGTGCGCAAGGCTGCCCAGGGCGAGGCACTGACCACTGACCAGGGACGCGGCCTGGTCGATGTGATCGCACGCTACACACAAACATTCCTGTGGTTGCAGCGCTATGACGAAGGGCTGCTGGTCGCGCCGGTCGGCTGTCCCGGTGGTGATCTGCCCAGTCTGGAAGAAGCGCGTGCAGGCATGGCCCGCCTCAAGGCCGATTTGCTGGCCAAGGGCGAGGCCACCGACTTGTTTGGCCGTGAGCGCGGCGATGCCTTTGAGTCGCTGCTGGGCAATCTGGAGCAAACGGTTTTTGGCGAACCGGCTTACCCGACCATCGAAACCAAGGCAGCGCACTTGCTGTACTTTGTCATCAAAAACCACCCCTTCTCGGATGGTAATAAGCGAACCGGGGCTTTTTTATTTGTGGATTTTCTGGCGCGTAATGATCGCCTGCTGCGTTCGGGCGAGCCTGTCATCAACGATGTGGGCTTGGCGGCACTGGCACTGCTGGTGGCCGAATCCGATCCGAAGGCCAAGGATGTGATGATTCGTCTGATCGAGAACATGCTTGCCCTTTCACCAACGGAGTAAGGGTAATGGCCTTTTTATCTGCAGCCGCCGTAGAGCAAGCATTGCTGGAACAGTTGGAAGGGCTGGGATATAGCATCGAACGTGAAGAAAACATCGACCCCGATGGACACAGCCCGGAGCGTGAAAGCCACGATGAGCTTGTGCTGAAGAAGCGGTTCGAGGAGGCTGTGACGCGGCTGAACCCGGGTTTGCCAGAAGAAAATCGCCGCTTCCATAAGTTGATGATGGAAGGCAAAACAAAATAGCTGTCGTTTTGTTTAACGGGATGCGAGAGTCCTGAGATGTCTGATTCCCGGGAATTACGCGGGAATCAGACTGGTTTGCTAGTTATTTATAAGTTTTTTCCTGATTTGGATCAATCAATGGTGTTCCTTCAACTTCATAACCCATTTCACCAAAAATTATGAAATTGAATATTTTTTGCGAAACCACTCCATCTGTCAAGGCAACTGCACCTGGAGTTTTCTCAATGGCCCGGTCAAGTGCCGTTTTCATATTAGGTATTCCTATTGGAATGCCTAATATGATAGGAACAGTATCTTCAGCTTTAATCCTGGTATATGACCGCTTGAAATCGGCCCCTCTGGTTAAATCAATATTTTTGGATGATACCAGCGTAAAGTCACCAATGCGTTGGGCGCAACCGGTTACGAAAAACGCCAGCATAACGATTGTCAGGATATTTTTCATCTGTTTTTCCTCTTGGTTTATCTCACTCAAAAAAAGTGAAGATTCGTTTGATACAAATATACGCAAGAATACTCTTGCGTCAGCCACCATGATGATGGCAATCCCCTATTGTCCTCCCCCTGGAATGTACACTAACGAAATGCAGGTTACAAAACCAATAAACCTCGCCTAGCGTCCATATACCGTGACTTGTCCTTCATCTCGACGCATATCACGACGATTGTCATCAAGACGAGATCCTCGTCCGTTTCGTGCCCCACCAAGTTGCTCATCCAACTGTCGTGATACATCTTCACCTAGAGTCTTTGATACTTCACCAACAACTCTCGCTCGACTAGGGATGACGCTGGCACCAGGTTGAATCATCCTGACATCATCACCTTCACCTGTGGCACTGAAGGAAGCGATTACTTCATAGGTTTTAGTATTGATGAGGCTGAATTCTGCCACTAAAGTCAAACCAAAGACTCTTGACATGGTATTGGTGTTTATTACAGGATTCATTTCATCCCGAAAATCCACATCACTTACTGTGCCAAACAGTACATAGTCAGCATGAGGATAATATCCTTTTTTTATTCGATCTATAATGTCATAGATTTTCTCACTTTTTTGACCCGTAACCGGTTTGGCCTGCACGACCTGAAAGCCCCCGGAGTGCAGAATCGCACCCTTAATGTCAGCAGTAAACTTTCGCAACTCTCCAAATTCTATGTAGGTTTGCGTGTTTTCTACTTCAGTATAATCAGTCTGCGAACGGCCACTGGCAGATGAACGACTGGATGCTGAATAGTCGTAGGGGGTGTCTCTTTCTCTCTCGTGACTGGATTCCTTAAAAGCAGAGCGATTGTGATAATCAATCATGTGAAAATACTGCTGAACTCTTTCCTGATACGTCAGATCCGTTACAGCCACACTTTCAGCCAGAACTGTTTCAGCAAAAAGGCATATAAAAAAAACAACCCATAGCTGATTTATTTTGTGCATGGCAATCACCTTAGAACAAGGATTTATTGGATGTTTTTCGAATTTCCTTTTCATCGGCCCATTCCATTATACCCGATTCGTTATCAATCAATTCAAGGCTAAATTTGTAATACACATCTTTAACATCTCCCGCTCTTTTTACAATAGAGGAGATGGCACCCTCGATGCGAAAAGCAGCACCCTGCATTTCTCCCATTTTGGCAGACTTGCTTTTCTTATAAAGTCCTGACTGGTTTTGCCGGGTCAATTCATCTACCTGATTTTGCATGGCGTTAGCGTCGACTGCAAAGCGCACCAAGCCACTTTTTAGTAATCGGGTTCTTATGGAATCGGTTACTGAGCGGGTATCGATATATTCGCTGGTTTTATTTTTGACATCAGCCACTGTCACCAACGGACGTGCTTTACCTTCTGTTAATAAACTGGATTGTAACAGGGAATCAGCCATGGCACCGGCGATGGATTGCAGATCAGTCGATCCAAATTCATTGGTAATCGTTTCAACTGCCTGGCTATCCCCATACTGTACATTGCCTGAACTCAATGCTGGGGAGTGTGTTGCACACCCGGATACAATGCCCATCAATGAAACCATCAACAGGAGGTTGCTGCCACGAGTAATTCTGTTTGCAAGAGATTGTAAATTCATGATTTTTCTCACTGGTTAATCATCAGGATATTGCACAACCAACCGGAAATCTTCCACTAAAGGGGATGGTGCAACTGCATTAATGGATTGGTATTGCTTGTTATAAAGTGGCAAAGGTTTCCATGGTTCATCTCCACCGACAATGAATCCAGTTCGGTCAAACCATTTGAAACGGTACACAAAATGATGGCTATTAAGCCCTGTATTGCCCAATGTCACCTGAACGACCAACAATCCATTGCGACGGGTCGAACGAATATCGGCAACATCCAGATATGGGATGTTGCCATTCAGTTCAAGCTTTGATGCCAGACTACCCTTTGCCGGAGGTGGTGGCGGGTTGCCGGCACACGCACCCAGAAACATCAGGCAATACAAGGAAATCGGCAGTAATTTTCGGTTGAAAAGTTTTTCACACATTTTTGTCCCTCTTTAATTTATTGTTTGATTTACCTGGATTTACTTCGGCTACCCGATTTGGCTTTTGTGGCTTTTGTGGTTTTTGCGATTTTCTCGGGTGGTTCCGATGCGGGTATCACGGATTCTGACTGAACCTGAGTGGTAGCGATTTGCATGACAGGAGATTTATCCTGAAAAGCTGCTTGTGACAAATATGTTTTATTGCTCAGGATACGAACAGGAACCACTGCGTAACGGCCCTTGATATTGACCGGGAGGCTTTGTGTACCCGTTGATGTTTCCAAATGAAGCTGATGAATACCCGATGGCAACAGCATACGTCCAATGCTGATAGTGGCGGGTAGAATACGCCAGGAGCGTTCATCGGCAGATTCTGTAGCCAGATTAAACAAAGTCAATGCCAAACCAGCAATACCATTTTGCTTATTCACTGCTGCCTGTGTTGCGGCCTTCGCCGCAGAACGAATCAACCCACGGGTAATAATACCTGGCATATCGTCACGCAAAGCACGACGCGCCATGGCATCGACATTGGTAATAACATCCAGATTCAACGTTTTGTCATCATCAAGCGAAACATGGCGAACAGAGACCGGGGTGGGATCGGAGTGAATAAGAGGAAAAGAGATGGGAACGATTCCGACACCACCCACCGGCATGGGAATAGGAATGGTGATGGATTCCAATGCCGGTGCCAAACTTGATTCCACCACGAACAATACATCGGTACCCGACAGGGCTACCGGCCCGGTGCGTACATCAAGACCTGCCAGGGCATCTTCAAGTTGTTTGATGTCAGGTCTCAATTCTATTGCCTGTCTATATCCCGGGGCAGCCAAACCAGGTTCTCCCAGGGCCTCATATACAAATCCAGCGAGATAATGGCTAAAAGCACTTTGATAGCCATTTTTCAGGCCAATGACTTCAGGATCATCCAAAGTCATTACGGGATAACCTTTCAGATCCTTGAAGGTAGTCGTGATGTTGTTTGATTTTGCTTCTTCCTCGACTTTTTCGGCTTCCCTGGCGCGTAACTCGGCAATGACCGCCTCTCGCTCATGGGTTTTTTTAATTTCGGTTCTGGCTTTTTCCCAGTCGCCCAGTAAAATGTGATCCAGGGCCAACCGGGTTGATACCATTACTTTTTCATAGTCATGGCCATCGTAGCGTCGGGTTTTATCATTCAGTAATAAACTACCTGCTCCACGGGCAATTTTTCCTGCCGTTATTTTGGCTTCGTTCTCCCATTGCTCAACTTTTTTATCGGCTTCCAGCCAGGTATCTACGCTATCCTGGTATTGTCCATTAAGCCTGAGTAACTCACCCTTTTCAAAAAAATAAAGCAGGTCTTTATCGCTTCCAGTGTTATGTTTTTCGTGTTCCTGTAAAGCCATATCCACCTGACCTTTGGTGGTTAGATCCAGCGTCTTCCCCATTTCCTTGTTGTAACTTCTGAATGTTGAGCAACCTACCAAATAAACCAAAACAAAAATCAAAAATAATCGCTTGACCCATCCAGTCATAATCAATACCTCTTTGTATTTTTTAGTTATGTACAGCCACTTGACACCATGATAAAAAGCATAGGGAGCAGTCAGATTGATTTTGATTGGATGCGTACCCGATTGGAGTAACTCTTTCCAAAACCCGGTTTGCAGTGGCACAAAGGGGTTGCTGCTGTTCCCGACAGTCCAAAGTAGCCAGCGACTCGTCATGCCGCCCGTGCTTGAAAACAGGATAAAACATAAGGGTTTGCAGTTCAATCATCTATATTGATGATATTTTTGTAGAACACCGGTGACACGATTAGGCTGCAAACCCTTTTTGCCACGCCAGGCACTCGGTCTTATAACACCGCAACACGTCATACGATGTCGTATAGTTAGCTTATGATGATCAGGCCCGAGTTCGCCTGGTAAAGCCGACTTTCGCCGCTGATCATCATCCACTGTTTGAATCCATCATCATTAAGAGAGCAAAGAATATGAACTGGACTGAATGGTTAAAGAATTTCGTTTTTCTTCATACCCGCAACCCGCAGCGCACCCCGGATGGGCGGCCTTTATATGCTTACTGCTGCAGGGATAAGTTTTATGAAGAATTAAAGCAAAAATTGATGGCTGCTCCTGCCATGCAGCGCATGGAGGGTTCGACCGATGGCAGTATTCAGGCGGCTTTTTGCCTGTATGCAGCGGAAACCTTCAGGCGCGAGCATCAGGGCGGCGCATGGACGTGGGATACCATTTTTCAGCCATTGAATA
>JBPCSC010000427.1:0-2938 GCA_051007495.1 Methylococcaceae bacterium
CAAGGGTGGGCGAAGTTCTTCGGGGGCAAAACCCACCCGAAAGCCCAGTGAAAACGTGCTGGCGATCACCGTTACGGGATCAGGCATGCGGTGTTCCGGGTAGGCCAGCGTGGTGAGGTATTGGGCGGCGAACGATAAGGGTTGTCCGTGAGGGTCTGTGCCCCCTAGCCCCACATCCTGCGAACTGGGCGTGACCCCAATGTTGGCATATCCCACATCGCTTAAGGGGGTGTAGGTGGAGCGGGTTTTACGATCCACCCTGAGCACCCGCCGTTCTACCAAATGCAGAGGTTCAACCTGGCCGGGTTCAGAAAACAATGCCGGATGAGTGGCCGCCGAAAACACCGGCCCGCGATGGCAGAAATCACACTCGGCCCGGTTGAATACATCCAGCCCCCGCCGTTCTTCAGGGCGATAGGCCGAAGGATAACCCTGGGTATCCCGGGGGGAGTCGAAGCGGGTCTGGTTGGAGATCAAGGTCGATTCGTACATTTGAATAGCCAAACCGAAGAAAAAAGCGAAATTGGCTTCCATCTGCTTATAAGGCTGTCCACCTGAGAGGGGGCGGCCAAAATCCCCTTCAGTCGCTTCCCAAAAACGCGGCGCGAAACTTTTGCGTATCAATTCAGCATAATCAACCGAAAGCCCTTTACCCTGGGCCGCTCGAATATCAGCCAGGACGCTGTCCTCAGGGTGTACGGTTTGGTGTTCCAGAGGCCTTAGCCGCAGCAGGTGGCGGGCGATGTCAGGAAACGTTTGGTGTCGACACGCCATTTCCATGGGGTTAACCGGTGGTTCCATCGCTTGCGAGGCCAGTGCAGCGTTTTCCAGCAGGATTCGGGTTTTCACCACCTGGCCTTGCCGCCACTCAAAAACACCCGCCTGACCATCCCGTGCCCCGTATGGGGTTTGGCCATTAAAGCGGTTATTGGCGCGGCCATCACGAAAATTACGAAAATTGACCGCCGCATTGATGATGCTGGGGGCGTTGCGCGGGGGGTGCTTGAATTGAGCCTGAGCTTTGGTCTCAGGCACACAGGGTTCAAGACCGTCGGAATGCAATGCCACAAACCAGGCCGGTGGGCGGTGCGCCGATTGTGCCGTAGCCTGATGATCTGCCCCGGCCTGAAAATGACAACTGGCGCAGGCAATACCCGACCGGCCTACGCCCGCATCCCAGAACAAGGCTTTTCCCAGTTGCACGGCAACACGCCCATCGACCACGATGGGCGTAGAGCCTGTTGTCAATCCGGGCGTAACGGGTACGGCATCCTGGGGCAAAGGCGGAGCGATGGGGTCTAGTTGTACGGCCTGAGTGCTGACAGAAAAACAGACGACAGATGCCGTTATGACCGGCATCAAACCGGTTAAGGCCCGCCAGGTTTGCAAGCGAAGAGGCAAAAAGAAAAATAACAGGATGTACAGGTTCACTATTGATACAAAACCTGATCAGGGCTTATGAAGCAGCCTGAGGAAGAGTATATAAAACATTTCTGACTGTCTTGGCCTTTCATTCAAGGCGGGAATGATTTGGAATTATAATCACTGAGTGACCCACTTTCTCATGGAATGAATCTCGAATAGCATCAGGTCTCGCAAAACCCACCCTCCCGTTCAGTCGCGCCGAGCATCGCAGGTTTTGGCGGGAAATAGCCGCGTACTTCTACCCAGGCTTGCGAGGTAGCCCTAGACCGGTCACGCGGCTGTAGTTCCTGTGGGTAATCCGGGTTTTCAGAGCCATCGGCATTATGGGATACGATCAGGGATGTGGCTTCAACTACCGCAAACCCGGTCATGACTTTGGTGCCTTTGGCGGTTTTTACTTTGCTCTCGCGGCCTGTTGGCACAAGCATTGACTCTGCCGACTCTGGAATTTTTGCCGCAGCACCCAGCTCAACTCGAATCTGATTAGCCCGAGAAATCGCTTTCAATCGCTTCATGGCTGCCAGCGGGCCATCGCCAGCATCCTTCAGCCCGATCTTTATCTTGGCCAGTTCTCCAACCAGCTTCAGGCGCGCCATAACTCCTATGCCCGCATCCATCGCGCTATCCAGGGTTGCCGTATTGACATCTATATCTTCAAAGCCTACGATGAAATCGCCAGCGTTGTTCGGGGAAGCTGTTGTCAGCCCGTTCGCTCCATCCAAAACTGCCGGAGTTCTTTTGGATACGCTGGTATCCTTTTTTACGTAAGCCGTAACAAGCCAGTGGGCACTTTTCTGGTTCCACTCCAATTTGATTCCTGCTCTGGCATTCATGCCGTCCGTAAGGTGTATTTCGCCCTTTTTTTTATGCGATTGATGTACCGTCAGCCCTGATATAAACCCTTGCAAGTCGTGTAACACCTCAGGATGCCACTTGATAATCTTTGCCAGTCCCATTCCTTTGCTACGCGGGTCATCCGAAGTTTGCCCCCAGCGCAAATCAATATCACCGATTTCTGGATGATATAAAGCGGACACCGCCACACCACCGCCTGCTTCGGATAGTGCTTTGATGGCTGCCTGGGCGTTATGCCTGAACTGAGTAAAAACAGGATAACCGTCTGCCCCCACCGCATCCAGAGTTACACGGTCAATCAATGCCGCACGGATATTATTTAATGTTTCTATTGCGCCCATGATTTATATTCCTTTACTTGATGTCAGCAGTAGCGGCCAGCATGGCATCCTGGTAGGCATTCACAGCCTGCTCAAATAAAGATTCCATCTCTGTATCGCCCTGATTGCGGTAAAAGGCGGCTTCCATGTCATCAGCCAGTTGTGGTGACAGTATTCCCTCTCCATCAGCAGTTTTTACTGTGCCGTCAATAACAGACTGAAACAGGGCGCGATCCACTTTCTTCTGAGGAAGTGAGTCTATTTCAGCTTCAAAATCATTCGCCAATGAGGGCAGAGGCGGGGGCCCTGCATCAGAATTGGTTGCAGGTATTTCCGGT
>JBPCSC010000428.1:0-10157 GCA_051007495.1 Methylococcaceae bacterium
GTGTAATCAAGCGGGAATCCGAACAGCTTACCGGTCAGTTCAGGATCACTCAGATGGTAGGAATCCGGGATGAATTGGATGAACTCCAGCAGACCGTTTTTCCAGGAATCCCCATCGGTGACATCAATCGAGATTTCATCACCGGTTGGGGTGTAGGTCTTGAATTCACCGGCCAGGGCAGCATCCAGATCCAGCGAAGGCAGGGTGGCAGAGAGCGGTGGGAGGCTGGGGTCGATGTAATCGGCCAATGCTTCCGGGGTGTCAACCGTCAGGTTGTCGCCAAAACCCAGCAACACGGTTTTGTCGAGCAGGGTGAATTTCACAGACGGCAGTTCGAGATCAAAACTGGAGGGCAAAGCCACTTGGGTGGCACCATCGGGCAGATCCATGTACAGCGAGACGTCCAGTTCAGGCAGTTTGGGATCAAACTCGCCATCCAGCCAGGATTGCACATCAATCAAATCCAACAGGCTCATGTCCTTCCAGCCTGCACTGACGTGCGCCCCCCACGCGACATCCTTGCCATCCACCACGATCGTGCCTAGAGGCTGGTTGTATTCGTAGTACGGCAATTCAGGGTCGGGGAGTTTTAGCTCCAGATCAAGTGCCGGACCTTGCAGGCTGAGATCGCCTATGTCCAGACTCGGCATTTGTATGTGAACCCCAGTATCCAGTCCGGTGACACCACCTGCTACCGGGTCACCGGTCAGCAAATCCAGCAAAGTCATGTCTTGCCAGCCAATGCCGGCCTTGAGACCGACATCCCAATCCTGGCCCCCCATTTTGACCGTTGTGAAGGTCAGATCCTTCTGGAAATAGGGCAGTTCAGGGTTGGACGCATCAATGGCCAGGGCATCGTCCCAGTAGTTGTCCGGTCGATCCGCAACACCGGCCACACCCATGATGGCATCCAGATCGACGGTGGGCAGGGTAATGTCCATGGGTTCCTTGTCGGGATCAATGTAATCACTCAAGGATTCCGGCGTAGCCAGGGTGTATTCACCGCCGAAGGTCAATTCTACCGGTTTGTCCATCAAGGTCAGACGTACCGTGGGGGCCTGAATCTTGAACTCCTTGGGCAATATGTGCAGGGAGTCGATTTCTACATCACCAAAATAAACCGAGGCGGAAAACTCGGGCAATACCGGTTCAAACCGGCCTTCCAGCAGAGCGGGCAGATTGATGAGATCCAGTAACTGCGTGTCTTTCCAGCCCAATGCCGCACGAACGCCCCAGTCATAACTCTGGCCACCGTGTTCGATGGTGCCCAGATTGTGTTCCAGTTCGTAATAAGGCAGTTGCGGATTGGGCAGATTGAGATCCAGGCTCAGTTCGGGCCCGGCCAGGGTGTGTCCACCTACCGTGAACGAGGGAACCGTGAAGCTCAGGCCGCTGTCGGTGGCGGTCACTCCGCCGGGCTTTGGATCGGCATCGCCTTTGAGGAAATCCAGTACCGAGAGGTCTTGCCAGCCCAGAGCGGCCCCAAACCCTACGTCATAATCCTGGCCTGCTATGGGAAGGGTGGTGAGCGTGACTTCACGTTGGTAGAACGGCATTTTGGCACCTTCCACTGCCGCAATCAGTTCTGCCAGCTTGCCCTTGGGCGGCAGTAGTTCGTACCAGTAACCGGTATCGGAGTAGTCGGTTTCGGTCAAATCCAGCGTGGTGGTGTCACCGCCCATGTAGCGGTAAATGCGGCCACCAGTGCCACCGGCTTCATGGTCTTCCGCCACCATCACCTGCTGGCCAAATGCGATTTCCTGTTCACCATCGGTGCTGTTGAAATCGACCCGGGCATATTCACCGTCGCTCTCGGCTTCGCCTTCGCCTGCCGATGTAGCCGACACGGTGGTGTCGGCAATCACGCTGGGGGCATCGTCGCTGTTAATCAGCAGTTCGCCGCCCACCAGGGTGGTCAGTGTGGTGTCTTCAGCTTGTACGAGGTAGGCATCGGCACGGGTGCTGACGAAGTTGGTACCCAGCACCATGCTGGCGGCCGCTCCGCCTTCGCTGCTGGATTCATTGCTGGTAATTGCCTCTATGCTGCCCCGGGTATTGGCGGTGATGGTGACATCGCCCGCGACATCCAGGCGGGTTTCATCGACGGTGGCCAAGGCCGTGACCGGATCTTCTTTGCCCAGACTGGTGCCTAAAAGGGCATCCACGGCTTTGCGAAAAATATCCTGAGGCTGCCAGCCTATGGCGTTGAAGGCCAGAGTCACACCCACCGCCGTGCCGCCCGAACTGACGGTGGCCGTGTTTTCGGCCGTCACCGTCGCCTCGTTCTGGGCTTCGACTTCCAGATCACCACCCACTGTCAGCGTGCTGCTGGTGAGGGTGGCTTGCAAGGTTCCCAATATGTTGTTATTGGCGATCACAGCGTTAACGGCCAGATTCAATCCGCCCGCCGAGGATGAACCTGAAGAGGATGCGTCTGCGGCACCGGTTGCACCGGAAGCAGCACCCGTGGCCGTACTGTCGGCAGCGGCCTCTTCCTCGGCCGGAGGTGTCTCAACCGTGCCACTCAGGTTGGCCGTGACGGTGGCTGATTGCAGGGCAATCACGGCGGCGTTTTCACTGGCTGACAGATTGACGTGATCCATACCGGCATCCACATCGCTGTCTATGTCGTTACGCACCACCACGCCCCCCACCGCCACACCACCGCCACTGGTGGCCGTCATGGTGATGTCAGACTCAATCGTGGCCGAGTCCACAGAGGCCACGGTAATAGACCCGCCTACGGAGAGGTCTACCGTTTCGTCTTCCAGAGCGGAACGGGCCAGGAATGGGCTGACCCACGCCTGACTCTTGCTGCTGACCCGGTTGCTGGCCAATACAAAACTGGCCCCGGCACTGGCGGCATTTGAGGCGGCTTCGTTGTCGATGGTGGCCGTGATCCGGGCACCGTGGTCTTCTCCTTCTTTCGCATCAAATGCACCGGCGGTGACCGATACATCACCCCCTGCGGTAAACGCCGTAGCCACGACCCGGGCACTGGTGGTCACGGGTTGAGCGTCGCCGATCTGCGTGCCCAGCAGGGCATCAATGGCGTTGGCAAACAGGTTTTGTGGTGCATAACCGATGGTGTTGAAGGCCAGGGTCACGCCCACGGCCGCGCCATCGGATTCGATCACGGCTTTGTTGTCGGCGACGATCAGGCTGGTGTTGTCGGCGGCGACGGTGAGATCACCCCCTACATCCAGGTTGCTGTCCGTCACCAGCGTGGTGGCGTTGGCGAGTACCAGGTTGGTGGCAATCAAGCCATTGACGGCCAGCGGCGAGGACGCCGCAGCGGCCGGTTCAGCACTGGCCGCATCGCTTGCGGGTGCATCGGCCGGGGCCGCTGCTTCAGCGTTCAGTGTTTTGACATTGCCTTCGGCCGTGGCCTCAATGCTGGCCGATTCCACGGCGTTTTGCGAGAAATCGCCGCCGCTGCTGACGGTGCTGTCGCGGGTGGTGATGTCTACTCCGCCGCGCACGTCGTTGCGGACAACCACCCCACCAACGGCCGCGCCGCCGCTGCTGCTGGCGGTCAGCGTGACAGTTGCCGTAATGCCCGCCGTATCGGCGGCGGAGAGGTCGAGGTTGTTGCCGGCCCGTAGCGAGGACACATCCCTATCCTTGGTTGAGGATTGCCCAGTGCTGATGCGGGTACGGCTGCTGACCAGATTGCTGGCCAGGATGAAACTGGCCGCCGCGCTGGCGGCTTCCGACGTTACTTCATTGCTGAGGGTGGCCGTAATGTTGGCCTCGCCTTCGGCCGTCACCGCCATGTCTTCGCCGGCATCCAGTTGGTTGCCGGATAAAATCACATCCACAGCAGCGGATTGCTCTGTGCCTATGCTCGTGCCGAGTAGCGCGTCTATGGCATTGGCAAACAGATTTTGAGGGGCCCAGCCTATGGTGTTAAAGGCCAGAGTAACCCCCACGGCGGTTCCGCCGGATTCGGTGGTGGCTTCGTTCTCGGCCTCAATATGTGCCCCGTTATGTGCATCCACGCTCAGGTTGCCGCCAGCGGAAATGTCGCTGTCCAGCACGGTCGCCTTCACATTTCCAAGGATCAGGTTGGTGGCAATCAGGGCATTAACCGCCAGGGGCGAGCTTTGGGCCGCACCACCGGCATCGGCGGTTGCAGCGGCTTCTTCCGTAGACAGGGAACTGGTATGGCCACTCAGATGGGCCGTGATGGTGGCAGAACCACGGGCTTCAATGGTGACATCGCCTTCCACGTCCAGCCAGGCGGTATCGACCAGCGTATTCACGCTGTTGCGCACATCGTTACGCGCCACCATGCCCCCTACGGCCGCACCCCCCGCGCTGCTGGCTTCCATGCTGATGTCAGCAGAAATGCCGGCGGTATCGCTGGCTTTGATGTCAAGGTTGCCGCCGATGGTATAAGCGTCTTCGGCGGTTTCCGGGCTGAGTTCTACCGTGGCCTGTGAACTCAACAGGTTGCTGGCCAGGATGAAACTCACCGCCGCGCTGCTGCCTTCGGAACTGACCTCATTGACTATGGTGGCGGTAATCTGTGGAACCTGTACGGTGGTCAGGGTGAGGTCTTCACCCACTTCCATCTGGCTGCCGGAAATTTCAGAGCGGATGGTGAGCGGGTCTTCATCGCCTATGCTCGTTCCCAACAGGGCATCCAGTGCGGCGTAGAGGATATTCTGTGACTGCCAGCCTATGCTGTTGAAGGCCAGCGTAGCCCCCACGGCAGCACCGCTGCCGGTGGTGATGGCGGTGTTTTCGGCTTCAATGGTGGCTTCGTTTTCACTGGTGACCGAGAGGCTGCCGGCGACTTTAAGCACGCTGTCCAGGGCGTGGGCTTCGACCTGCCCCAGAATGAGGTTAGTGGCAATCAGGCCGTTGACCGCGACACCACTGGCCGACGATTCGGATGATGCCGCGCTGCTGTCTGCGCCTTCTTCGGCCGGGGCCGGAGCATCCTTCGCCTCGACTTCCCCACTCAGAGTGGCGGTAATGGCAGAACTGGAAACGGCACCGGTGTCCAGGCTGCCGCCTACATCAAATACCACGCCCAGCACTTCACCCAGTACGGAACTTCTGACATCGTTGCGTACCACGATGCCCCCCACCGCTACGCTGCCGCCACCGGCACTGGAGGACTTGGCCGACATGGCCACATCAGCGGTAATGCTGGAGCCATCGTCTGCCGTCACCGTTACATCGCCTGCGGCCGTCACGGTTTTGAGGGCTTTGCCGGTGGCCGGATCGCGTCCTTCAATGTACGCACGGGTGTTGCTCTTGACCCGGTTGCTGGCCAATACCGCCGCCGCGCCTATGGACAAGGCACTGGCGGCATCACCGGTAGACGCTTCACTGCTGTTGGTGATGGAGGCCGTCAATTCGATCAAATCCCTGGCCACCACAGAAATGTCTCCACCCGATTTGACCTGGCTGCCGCGAATGGAGGCCGTGACTGCAACCGGGATCATTGTGGTGGCCACGTCGGTTCCAATCAGGCTGTTCAGCGTGGCCGCCGCGACATTGCCCATGTCCCAACCGATGGCGTTAAAGGCCAGAGACGCACCGCCCGCCGACCCGGCACCCGCCACACTGATGCCGGCTACGGTGGTGGAATCCACTTTGGAGGCGTTGGCGGCTTCGACGGCGATGTTGCCTTTGTCTGCCGTTTCTGCCGTGCTGTTGACGATAGACGCATCAACCTTGCCCAGTAACTGATTCCAGGCGAATGTTCCGCCCAGGGCCAGACTGCTGCCACCGGCTTTATCGCCTCCGGTCACCGCCATGGACTCGGTATTGGTGCTTGCGGTTTGCTGTTGGCTGGCCAGTACCGTCAGGTCACCGGCGGTCAGGCTGCTGCTCTCAATACGGGCGATGACGCTGCGATCCAGCGTGTTGCTGGCCGAGGCAATGCCCAGTTTGACATTGTTCAGCTTGGGTACATCGGCTGAAAACCCGCTGCTGTCCGAGGTGAAAATGGATTTGTCCAGGGCCAGAACCGAAATCAACGACGGGGCCGCTATCGTGCTGTTGACGATCACGGCCGAAACACTGCCGGTGGCTACCTGACGGGCTACCTTGGCCTTGGCGGTGTATGTGCCGGCATCCAGAGCCATCACGCTCACCCCGTCCGCCTTGATCTGGCCACCGCTGATGCGGGCATCAACGACGCTGTTTGCCGTGGTGCTTTGCACCCCGATCAGGCTGGAGAGCACTTCTCCGGTCACTCCGCCATTATCGCCGTTCACATTGGCCGCACTGACCTGCACCCGACCGGTATCGGCTTCATCCGCCGCACTCAGGGTGACTTCACCCACGCCATCACCCAGTTGTGCCTGGGTATTGCGATCAAACGTAATCGTGCCCAGACCCGCCTCAAAACCACCCAACAAGTTGCTGATCAGTTTGTCATCGGCCGCGAGCGACAGGTTCAGGTCACTGCGATCCAGGGCTTCAACCAGAACACTGGTCGCATCCGAACCTGCTGACGGCATCACCACCAGACGGGCTCCGCCCGACACCACGGCCGTAGTACTTTGATTGACATCCACCGTCAGCACACCCAATCCACCGGAATTACCCAGCGTGAGCTTGTTTTCGGTGTAGGCGGTTACGCTCAGGCTGCCCGCCTCAATCCGGGCACTGCCGGTGACTTGAGTGCTGGCCGCGCTGTTCAGATCAAGACTCTGGATAGCCGGCCCTGTGCCGGTGATGTCGGCCTGAGCCGTGATTTTCGATTCGAGGACGACATCCCCGCTCGCCACGAGCTTGCCCGCCACACTCAAAGAAGCGCTGGCCTCAAGATCCAGGCTGCGGGTGCTCTGCTCATCCAGGCTCGCCCAAGCCTTCAGAATGATATCGCCCCCCGAAATCACTCTGGAATTGACCCCCAAGTCAATATGCTCGGCCTCGACATGGAACGAAGCCGCCCCCAAATCGGCTTGTCCTATGTGGATGCTGTCCAGACCATTACCCCCGATCAGCCCCAGCAAATGGGTGGGTTTGGTGAATACCAGATCGTAGATCGAATCGCCGGACAGCTTCATACGGCCATCGTCTTGCTGGCTTAACGTGACCTCGTTGTCTCCAGCCCCCAAATCCAGCACCAGATTCAGCAGGTTTTCATTCAGATTCAGCAATGAACCTTCAACCCCCCAGGACAACAACGCGCTTTGCCCCACCCCGGCCCCGTTTTTGGCCAGATTCAGCAAGGTAGGCTTCAACTGGAAGTCTTGCTGGCTGGTCGCCGTTCGGGTATCGGGCAATGCCTCTAGCAGAAGATGTTCAGCCAGACCGCCGTCATCCCCCTCAGGTTTATTCTGTTGCAACAAAGGCTCCGCCGACAGCAAAATTCTGTCTTCCAGCTTCTCGAGCAGGGCACGGCTACGGCGAAATGCTCTGGGGGCAATCATTAGATCGTTCTTGTTCATTGGGGATACCTTGAAGTTGATTCGTTTGGGGCTGGTTTGGGGTTGTAGGCGTAAAGCGTAATCTTAACCTTAGCAAAACAAATGTCACTGATTTCTTACATTTTCTTACATGCAATTTGCGCTTTTGGGGTGTGCAGTTTGTGTGGTTTTTTTGTAGCCCATCCACCCATAGCAGCCCGTACCACCTGAAATGCTTTACGAGAACCCTATGCTTTTAAGCGACAGCGAACTTCAAGCCTTGATACTGACCCTCAAACTGGCCACCTGTGTGACCTTCATTCTATTGCTGATCGGTACTCCGCTTGCCTGGTGGCTGGCACGCACCCCGTCGTGCTGGAAAGGGCCGATCAGCGCGGTGGTGGCCTTGCCTTTGGTACTGCCGCCTTCGGTGCTCGGTTTTTATCTTTTACTGCTGATGGGCCCTGACGGAACCCTGGGCCACCTCAGCCTGGCACTGGGCATAGGCCCGTTGCCGTTTACGTTTTGGGGTTTGGTGCTCGCGTCTGTGCTGTATTCCCTACCCTTCATGGTGCAGCCCTTACAAACCGCTTTTGAAGGGATTGGTGATTGGCCTCTGGAAGTTGCCGCTACTTTGCGTGCCTCACCGCTGGACACCTTTTTCAGTGTGGTGATACCGCTCAGCCTGCCGGGTTTTATGTCGGCGTGCATCATGAGCTTTGCCCATACTGTGGGTGAATTTGGGGTGGTGTTGATGATAGGCGGCAATTTGGCCGGTGTGACGCGGGTGGCTTCGGTGGAAATTTACGACCACGTCGAGGCGATGGAATACGCCGAAGCCCACCGTTTGGCGGCGGTGATGCTGGTATTTTCGTTTGTGGTGCTGCTGGCTCTCCATATCTTCAAACCCCAGCCTCAACGGGATTGACACTGTGGACACGATACACGCCCGCTTTCATATTCAAAGGCCCGGATTCACCCTGGACGTTAATCTCAGCGTGCCAGGCCGGGGCGTAACCGCCTTGTTTGGTCACTCCGGTTCAGGCAAGACGACGCTGCTGCGGTGCATCGCCGGGCTAGAGCGTGCACCCGATGGCTTTCTTAAAATTCACGGTGAAATCTGGCAAGACGGCAAACACTGGCTGCCCCCCCATAAAAGGCCACTGGGCTATGTATTTCAGGATGTGGGACTATTTCCACATTTGAGCGTACTGGACAATGTTCAGTACGGCATGAAGCGCGCACCCACCGCCGGGCCTGCTCGCTTGAACCCGGTGGTGGAATTGCTGGGCATTGGGCATTTGCTGCATCGAAAACCAGACCGGCTTTCCGGGGGCGAACGTCAAAGAGTGGGCATAGCCCGAGCCTTGGCCGTCAATCCGCGTATTCTGCTGATGGATGAACCCATGGCCGCGCTGGATCCAGGACGCAAGCAAGAGATACTGCCTTATCTGGAGCGGGTATCGGGCGAACTGGACATACCCATAGTGTATGTAAGCCACTCACCCGATGAAGTGGCCCGACTGGCCGATCATCTGGTGGCGATGGAAGGTGGAAGCGTGTTGGTCAACGGGCCTTTGGTCGACAGTTTGGCTCAAATTGACCTGCCTATCCGTTTAGGTGAAGAGGTGGGTGCGGTGCTGGAAGCCACGGTAGGGTCGATAGACCACACCTGGCATTTGGCCCGGGTGGACTTTGCCAGCGGTAGCCTGTGGACGCGCAACCCCGGAATTGCAGTGGGGAGTCGGGTGAGGGTGCGAGTGCTGGCCAGGGATGTCAGCCTGGCGGTAGATCCACCCGGCACCAGCAGCATACAAAATGTCATGGCCGGGTGCGTTGATGCCCTGGCCGATGATGAACACCCAGGACTCACCCTGGTACGCGTGCGCGTGGGGGGGTCCTACCTGTTGGCCCGCCTCACCCGACGCTCTGCCAGCGAATTAAACATCCACCCCGGTCAGGTGGTATGGGTGCAAGTGAAATCGGTGGCTCTTTTGGAATAGTAAACCAGTAAAACCGCCAACGGGCAGCCAGTCCCTTTGACCGACATATTGATATAAGAAATGTTGAGTATGAGGGGGAATAACTACTTCATAGCCTGTTCAATCAAGGCCAGGTTTTTAACCCAATCGGAATGGCCAGGATGCAGGCTTATGGATTTTTTTACCCGTTGCCGGGCTTCACTGAATAGCCCTTGTTGATAACAGGCCATACCCATGAAATGGATGGCCGCCGCGTGGTTGGGATGACGCGCCAGCAGTTGGGCAAAGGTTTGTTCAGCCTCCTGGCCACGCCCCGCCTTGAGGTATTCCATACCCTCAAAAAATAGCCCGGGGGGGAGTGGTTCAGCGGTGTTTTGCAGGGGTATGTCTGGCCAGTGTTCTGCCAGGGCGGTTTCCAATGGGGCGAGATATTCGGCATACCGTCGCCACTTGGCTTTGGAGGTTTGATAGACAGGCTGACGTACCTGCCACACACTGGCGGTTTTTACGGCCCGTTCCAGATGTTGAAAATCCAATACTTCGGGTTCCCACTTTACCCCTATATACTCCAGCAGTGTGCGGGCGGCCTGTTCTACATTATCCACCACCGATTCATACCTGATAGTCAGTATGGGGTGGGGTAATACTTCATCCCAATGCGCCATCAGGTGTTGGTAATCCGCCAGGTGTAAACCCAGATCGGTCAAATCATAGGCGAACCCCATACCGCCAAATTTGGCCTGATAATCGGTAAAGAAATTGGACACCGCCACATCGCGGGGTTCTCGCAGTACATGGA
>JBPCSC010000429.1:0-3119 GCA_051007495.1 Methylococcaceae bacterium
GCACCGGATTCGACACCATGATCGGCGGCGACGGCAACGACTTCTATTTTGTCGACAACGTGGGCGATAAAGTCACCGAAGCCGCCAAAGCCACCAGCGGCATCGACAGCGTACAAAGCAGCATCGACTACACCCTGCCGGTCAACGTCGAAAACCTGGAACTCACCGGCCTGGCCAACCTGAAAGCCACCGGCAACACGGCAGCCAACCTCATCACCGGCAACAACGGCGATAACCTTCTTAATGGTGGAGATGGCTTCGACACCCTGATGGGCGGCGATGGCGACGACACTTTGATTGGCGGAACGGGCGTAGACCAGTTGATCGGCGGCGACGGTTCCGACACCTACCAGATCAGCAGCACCGAAGACAAAATCGTAGAGACGGCCAGAGACGGCGATCAGGACGTGGTGGAAAGCAGCGTCAGCTACACGCTGGGTGACTATCTGGAAATGCTTACCCTCACCGGCAGCAAGACCGTCAACGGAACCGGCAACACGCTCGACAACACCCTCGAAGGCAATGAAGCCGATAATCAACTCAACGGCATGGCCGGAGACGACACCCTGATCGGCAATGGCGGTGATGACACCCTCACCGGCGGTGCCGGGGATGACGAAATCGACGGTGGCGAAGGCGATGACACGGTGAGTTACCAGGGTAATCGGGACGATTACAGCGTGTTTTTAGACACCGACAGCCAGACCTGGATCGTCGAAGACATCGAGTCCGGCAATGGCGATGAAGGCACCGACCGCCTCTCCAACATCGAAACCATTCAGTTCGCCGACGGCCCTTACATACCTGGCCTGCCCACGCTGAACCTCGCCGATATTCGCCTGAATGAAGGCAACAAAGGCATCTCAAGTGCCATCTTTGTGTTCACCCTGTCCGAACCTGCCAGTCAAGCGGTCACGATTGACTACGCAACCGCCGATGAAACCGCCATCGCCGGTTCCGACTACATCACCGCCAGAGGCACAGTTACCATTCCCAAAGGCCAGACCCGGCAAACCCTGACCCTCAACGTCATAGGCGATACCACGCCGGAATCCGATGAAACCTTTCTGCTGCAACTCAGCAACGTAGACGGCGCGGTACTCGACACCACCGAAGCCACAGCCACCATCACCAACGACGACCAACCCAGTCTCTCCATCAAAAGCATAGACGTGACTGAAGGCAACAGCGGCAGCAGCAAAGCCGTCCTTACCGTCAGTCTTTCGCAACGGGCCAGCCAACCGGTGACCGTACAATACAGCACCGGAACCGGTGGCACCGCCACGGCAGGAGTCGATTACACCGCAGTAGCCAGTAGCCTGACATTCAATCCTGGCGAAACCAGCAAAACCCTGAGCATCGACATCAAAGGGGACACACTCGTCGAAGCGAATGAAAACTTCCGGGTACAACTCACCAGCCCCCAAAACGCCCTGCTTGACACCACTGCCGCCAGTGCGACGGTCAACATCATCAACGACGACCGACTCACTCTTCAGATCAGCAGCGATAAACAAATCCTCAACGCCGGAGATACCGCCAACCTCACCTTCACCTTCAGCGACATTCCCCTAGGTTTCGATGCCAGTGATATTCAGGTCAGCGGTGGCCGTATCCAGAATGTTCAGGCCGATACCAGCCGCAAAATCTACACGGCCAGCTTTGTCCCCGAGGCGAACCAGAACCGCGTCAATGGCAATGTCAGCGTGATGCCTGGCTCATACAGCGATGCCCAAGGCACTGCCGGTGTCGCCAGCAATGTCTTGAATTTCAGCGGCGACACACTAGCCCCCAGCCTGAGTATCAGCAGCGACAAAACCAGCTTGAAAGCCAATGAAACGGCGACTGTGACGTTTAGTTTTAGTGAGATACCGATGGGTTTTGATGTGGGCAACATCATGGTCAATGGTGGAACCCTGGGCCCACTCAACGGCACCGGACAAACCCGCACCGCCCTGTTCACCCCCACCGCCAATACCAACAACCTGAACGCCAGCATTGACGTAGCGGCCAATAGTTATATTGATTCCGTGGGCAACACGGGCATCGTGATGAACAGCCTCAGCCTGACCGGCGACACGCAAGCCCCCGGCCTGAGTATCAGCAGCGACAAAACCAGCCTGAAATCTGGAGACACGGCGACAGTAACATTTAGCTTCAGCGAGATGCCGACAGGGTTTGATGTGAGCGACATCAGCGTGTCGGGCGGCAGTATTGTTGTGTTGAATGGAACCGGTTTAACCCGCACCGCGTTATTCACGCCCACGCCTAACACCAATACCCTGTCGGCCAGTATCAGCGTCACTGCCAATACGTATGCCGATGCAGTAGGTAATAATGGTCTGGCCAGTAATGGTTTGAATTTAACCGGCGATACACTAGCCCCCAGCCTGAGTATCAGCAGCGACAAAACCAGCCTGAAGATCGGTGAAACGGCTAGCTTGACGTTTAGTTTTAGCGAGATGCCTGGCGGGTTTGATGTCAGCAATATCAGAGTGAATGGCGGGACGCTGAGTAATCTGAATGGAACCGGCTTAACCCGCACGGCACTGTTCACCCCCACCGCCAATATCAACAACCTGAATGCCAGTATCAGCGTCAATGCCAATACTTATGCCGATACTGCCGGTAATAATGGCCTGGCCAGTAATAGCCTGAATTTGACCGGCGACACACTAGCTCCCAGCCTGAGTATCAGCAGCGATAAAACCAGCCTCAAAGCCGGTGAAACCACGATGCTGACCTTCAATTTCAGCGAAACCCCTAGCGGGTTTGATGTGGGCAACATCAACGTGAATGGCGGCAGTATTGAACTATTGAATGGAACCGGTTTAATCCGCACCGCACTATTCACTCCCACTGCCAATACCAATAACCTTTCTGCCAGTATCAGCGTCAATGCCAATACTTATGCCGATACTGCCGGTAATAATGGCCTGGCCAGTAATAGCCTGAGTTTGGTTGGCGACACACTAGCCCCCAGCCTGAGTATCAGCAGCGATAAAACCAGCCTCAAAACTGGTGAAACCACGATGCTGACCTTCAATTTCAGCGAAACCCCTAGCGGGTTTGATGTGAGCGACATCAGCGTGAATGGCGGAACATTGGGTAATCTGAAT
>JBPCSC010000430.1:0-3681 GCA_051007495.1 Methylococcaceae bacterium
TACCACCCGATCCCATCCCGACCTCGGAAGTGAAACCGCTTAGCGCCGATGATAGTGTGGACCCCCATGCGAAAGTAGGTCACCGCCAGGCCCCCAACACCAAAAAAGCACCCCTCATACGGGTGCTTTTTTTTCGCCTTCACTTTCTAAAAACTGCAGGCATCGTTTTGACCGGAAATACCGCAAAATCCTGTATCGCCCAGATAAAAAGGTTCCAGAACCGGGTAATTGAAAATATAATCCGATATGCTCTCGTGTCGGGTGAAATGAGAAGGGGCTTCAAGCTAGAAGGTTTCTCATCAGTCTCACCTATCCGGTGTGGATTATGCGTAAAACACCCAACATCACGCGAACGATCAACAATTTCTCTTCCTCAACTAACCCAGGATATAAAAATAATCATGCATCCCAGTGATACCGTACTTAATGCAAGAAAGAATTCTTACGACAAAGAAGGACTCTTGACCTGTGCCCGAGGAGACTTGTTTGGGCCGGGCAATGCTCAACTTCCCCTACCTCCGATGTTGATGTTCGATCGAATCACCCGGATTAATGCCGAAGAAGGACTTTATGAAAAAGGCATCATATTGGCGGAACTCGATATCAACCCCAATTTATGGTTTTTCGATTGTCATTTTCAGGGTGATCCAGTAATGCCAGGTTGTCTGGGTTTGGATGCTATGTGGCAGATGATAGGTTTTTACCTTGGTTGGATGGGGGGAATAGGTAGAGGGCGGGCGTTAGGAGTAGGAGAAGTTAAATTCCGTGGACAAGTTCTTCCCAACAGCAAATTAGTGACGTACCGGATTCACCTCAAAAGAGTCATGATGCGTAAATTGGTGATGGGATTTGCCGATGCAGAACTGGAATGTGATGGCAAAGTAATATACCAAGCGAATGATCTTCGCGTAGGTTTATTCACGGCCACCGAAGCTTTCTGAGAGGTAATAACAACATGAGACGCGTAGTAGTCACGGGTGTAGGCATTATCTCCAGCATAGGGCACAACCAAACCCAAGTCATTGAGTCACTTAGGCAGGGTAAATCTGGCATAGTAGCCAGTGAAGAACAAAAAGAAATGGGGTTTAGGAGTCAAGTAGTTGGTGCTATTCATGTAAACCTTGATGATCTGATAGATCGCAAGATCAGACGATTCACCGGCGATGGGGCCGCCTTCAATTTTTTGGCGATGCAGGAAGCCATTGCAGATTCGGGCCTGGAACCTGGAGAGGTATCCAATCCCGCAACCGGGTTAATAGTAGGATCCGGCGGACCATCTACTTCTAATTTGCTTCTGGCCTGGGATACCTACCGGGAAAAGGGTGTTAAAAAGGTGGGTCCATACATGGTACCTAGAACCATGTCGAATACCAATTCAGCCTGTCTGGCCACTCCCTTTCAAATCAAAGGGGTTAATTATTCAATCAGTTCAGCCTGTGCAACCAGTGCACATTGCATTGGGAACGCAGCAGAACTTATTCAGTTGGGCAAGCAAGATATTATTTTTGCTGGTGGCGGAGAAGAAATACACTGGACTATGACGGTGCTATTTGATGCGATGGGAGCTTTGTCATCCAAGTACAATGATTGCCCGGTTTCAGCATCCAGGCCTTACGATGCCCATCGTGATGGTTTTGTAATTTCCGGTGGTGGAGGCGTTCTGGTCATGGAAGAATTAGAACACGCCCAAGCGCGGGGGGCTAAAATTTACGGTGAGTTAGTAGGTTACGGTGCCACTTCAGATGGTTACGATATGGTTCAGCCTTCGGGGGAAGGAGCCGTACGCTGCATGAAAATGGCGATGAAGGACGTACCGGAAGAGATTGATTATATTAATGCCCACGGTACCAGCACCCCCATAGGTGATATAAGGGAATTACAAGCCGTCAAAGATGTTTTTGCAAACAATATCCCCAGAATAAGTTCTACCAAATCATTAACTGGACATGCTCTGGGTGCTGCGGGTGTGCATGAGGCCATTTACTCCCTACTAATGATGAAAGAGCAATTCATTGCTGCATCTGCAAACATAGAAGAACTGGATCCAGGTGCCATAGGTGTGCCGATAGTAACTGAAAGACAGGACGGCGTGAAATTAAACCTTGTAATGTCCAATAGTTTCGGTTTTGGGGGAACTAACGCGAGTCTGGTTTTTCGACGCTATGACGGATAGTGATACCCTTCTACTTAGCGAAAAAAAACGCTACGACTACAATAAGTTACGCAAACGTTTACGTCGACTCGTAGGCGAGGCCATCTTTGATTATGGAATGATTCAAGAGGGTGACAAGGTTATGGTATGTCTTTCAGGAGGCAAGGATTCGTATACCCTTTTGGACATACTAATGAGTTTGAGAGGGCATGCCCCGGTTGATTTTGATATTGTGGCGGTCAATCTTGATCAGAAACAACCGGGTTTTCCAGAAGAGGTTCTCCCTGGGTATCTTAAAGAACTGGGAGTCCCCTATCACATCATCGAAAAAGACACCTACAGCATAGTCAAGCGAGTAGTACCAGAAGGTAAAACAACGTGTGGACTGTGTTCACGCTTGAGGCGGGGGTTGTTATACGGTTATGCAGAGCAAAACGGAATCACCAAAATTGCTTTGGGTCATCATCGTGATGACATACTGGAAACATTCTTTCTAAACCTGTTCTTTGGAGGCACGTTGAAGGCCATGCCTCCTAAGTTGCTTAGCGATGACAAACGGCATGTTGTCATCCGCCCTCTGGCTTATTGCAGGGAAAAGGAAATAACCCAGTATGCTCAAGTAAGAAATTTCCCGATAATTCCATGTAACTTATGTGGTTCACAAGAGAATCTTCAGCGACAAACCATGAAGGAAATGTTGAAAATTTGGGATAAACAAAATCCGGGTCGACTCGAAAGTATTTTTGGTGCGATCCGCAATGTTGCTCCATCTCAATTGGCGGATTCTTCGCTACATGATTTTCTCGGTTTGGATGCTCAACGGATCCAGGGAGCACCAACGAATGTCACAACTGGGGACACTGCGTATGGACTTGAAATCTTACATGTTTGACTCAATACTATTTTGTGGTGTTGATATGGGTAGAATCGGTGTAGATCATACGTGTGCCTCTTGCAATTTCAGCAAATTTTATTTATAAATTGCGCCGTGCATATCGCACTACCAACTAAAAATTTAAGTTTCGAAATTGAGGAGGATCTGATGAAGAAGTTGCTTTGCATCGTAAGCCTGGTAATGGTGTCGCTGACTGTTGTTGGCTGTGGTAATTCTGCTGATGGCGATAAACAAAAGCTGTCTGCTCCGATTTCTGCACCAAGCCTGTAATAGTTGAGCGTAAATGACCCGAATCAAACCGGGTCATGCACGACACCAGATAAAAACCAAAAGTATACGGGCGTAAAGCCTGATACTAAAGTCTAAAATGTTTAGCCTGGATGAGTCCTCATCCAGGCATTTTTATTAGCTGTGATTTTAAGTGTATACTTGAGGTTCGTTATGACTCATACCGTATTGATTACTGGAGCCAACCGTGGCTTGGGCCTGGAAATGGCAAAACAATACGCAAAGGCCCATTGGAACGTCCATGCGTGCTGTCGTAATCCTGATAGTGCCACGATGTTGCTTGAATTAGTCCAGGAGTTTCCCGATAAGATTAATATCCACCCGCTGGTTGTACTCAATTTCATGG
>JBPCSC010000431.1:0-10885 GCA_051007495.1 Methylococcaceae bacterium
CTCCGGCCTTTCCAGGATCAAGGTCGGCGGCTGGCGCGACGATGCCAGTAGCCCGATGCAGGTGGTGTCCGGCCCCATCGGTCGCCAGCGGGTGCATTTCGAGGCACCGCCTGCTGATCGTCTGGATGGCGAAACTCGCCGTTTCCTCGACTGGCTGAATGGCGCATCGAATGAACCCCCGCTCATCAAGGCCGGCCTCGGCCATCTGTGGTTGGTCACCTTGCACCCGTTCGATGACGGCAATGGCCGTATCGCCCGGGCCATCGGCGATCTACTGCTGGCGCGTGCCGACGGTAGTCCGCAACGCTTCTACAGTTTGTCGGCGCAGATCGAGCGCGAACGCAAGGCCTATTACGATATCCTGGAGCGGACACAGAAGCGGTCGATGGATGTCACCGAGTGGCTCGCGTGGTTTCTCGACACCCTTCATCGGGCCGTCGATCACGCGCAGCACACGCTTGATGCCGTGCTGACCAAGTCCCGATTCTGGCAGCACTGGGCGACCACGCCATTGAACGGGCGGCAGGTGAAGCTGCTCAATCGGCTGCTCGACGGCTTTGAAGGCAAACTGACCAGCAGCCAGTGGGCGGCCATTGCCAAGTGCTCGCCGGACACAGCCCTGCGTGACATCAACGACTTGCTTGCGCGGGGTGTGCTGCGGAAATCGGATGCAGGCGGGCGCAGCACAAGCTATGAATTGGATGAATCTTCAGCGGGGAGCGTGCATGAATGAAGATGTCAACGACGATGAGACTGCCGCCGACAGTTCAGTCGAGCACGCGTTTCTGGATCTACTCGATCAGGATATCGCCGCGCACCCTGAACGCTTGCAGCCAATCACTCCCGACTTGACGCGACGCACTCACAGGACGACAACAGGACGACAAATCGCCTACCAATCGGGAACCCAACGTGTAGCCCGAGGCTTGCGACGTATTGCCAACGGCTATACATTGATATTGGGGTCTGTGGACAATGGGGAGTACCATACCCGCAGGCGGAATAAGGTTCGTAGTCCCGCCTTCAGGCGGAATTACCGGTTCTTTATGGCGATAAAATCATCTGTTCTTTTTCTTTTCAGCGAGACCATAATTGATGCACCCATTGCATATCAAATACACCGTATTGGTGGGCGCAGGCTTGTTAGTGGGTTTATCCACTGTGCAGGCGGATACCGTATTAGATGTTTCTGGCGCGGATAGGCCGGTTGAATTGCCTTCCGTCGAGGTGGTGAGCGATACGCCACTAATGGTATCCGGGGTTCCCGTCAATAAAATTCCTGCTCCGGTACACACCGTCACGTCTGAACAACTCGACCGCTATCAGAGTGTATCTTTGCCGGATTATATGCGCTGGAATTTGGGCAGCGTGACCGTCAACGACGCGCAAAACAATCCTTTTCAGCCTGATGTGCAGTTTCGCGGGTTTACGGCTTCGCCTCTGTTGGGGTTACCTCAGGGTTTGGCCGTATATGTTAATGGCATTCGGTTTAATGAACCCTTCGGCGATACCGTTAATTGGGATTTGATACCCGAAGGGGCTATCGAACGTATGTCGCTGCATTCCGGTTCCAACCCGGTGTACGGTTTGAATAGTTTGGGCGGGGCGATAGCCATGCGTACCAAAACCGGGTTTTCAGCCCCTAAACATCAAGTCGAAATGGCCGGTGGGTCATGGGGGCGGCATTGGGAAGAAGTCATCAGTGGCGGAAATAACGGAACCCTGGGTTATTTTGTTGACCTTAAAAACTTCAACGAAGACGGCTTCAGGGATTTTTCTCCCTCGGATGTCAAACAGGGGTTTGGTACGCTGAGTGTGCAGAATGATCGCTCGGCCATGAATTTGACCCTGGCCGCCAATGACAACCATCTCATAGGCAACGGTGCCCTTCCTGTTCAGTTATACCGTCAGGATCCCGAGGCGGTTTTCACTCACCCGGATCGCACCGGCACACGTCTGTTTCTGGCCGCTCTGGATGCTAATACCTGGCTGACCGATCGTCTGGAATTATCCGGTAATGCCTATTTCCGCCAGAATCAGGTGGATACGTACAATGGGGATGACTCTAACTTTGAACCCTGCACCCGACCAGAACACGCCGCTTATCTGTGTGAAGCTTCGGACGATGGCGAAGCCGTGGTTGCGACACCGGGGGGTAAGCCGGTTCAGGCCGGGTCGTCAGTCGAAGGGGCTACCATTAACACCAGCCAAACCCATCAGCGGAGTGTGGGCGGCAGTATTCAAGCTGCGTTTGAACAGGATTTTTCAGGGATGAACAACCGCTTGACTGGCGGGGGCAGTTACGACGAGGCCAGCATTCATTTTGGCTCCGATACCGAGCTGGCCAGACTGACTGCCGATCGCGGTACGCGGGGCAGTGGTTTGCTGGTGGATGAATCCCGGGTACGCTTGAATGCTGCGGTACAGCATCATGGGGTATATCTCAGTGATAGCCTGTCCGTTACCGACCAACTCACTCTTACCGCTGCCGGTCGCTATAACCTGTCGTTCGTACAGATGGACGATCGTTACGGTAACGAATTAAACGGCAGCCATCGCTTTGACAGGGTTAATCCCTCGGGTGGTTTAACGTATACCTTTTGGCCTGAGTTGACCGCTTATGGCAGTTATAGTGAATCCAACCGTGCGCCCACCCCTATGGAACTCTCCTGCGCCGACCCTGAAGCCCCATGTAAACTACCCAATGCCTTTGTGTCTGACCCCCCTTTGAAGCAGGTGGTTGCCAAAACCTTTGAAGCCGGGTTAAGAGGCGATATAAAACCCAGGACAGACACGCGCTTACACTGGACTGCCGGAGTATTTCAAACCGAAAACCACGACGATATTCTATTTATCAGCAGCGGTAATCTGACTAATCAGGGGTATTTCAATAATGTAGGAAAAACCCGCCGCAGGGGGATTGAACTGGGCGTTTCCGGCACCGTTCAAGCGGTGCGTTTGAATATAAACTACACCCTGCTGGATGCCACATTCCGCACAGCGTTTTTATCCAGTAGCCCGAATAATCCTTATGCCGATGCACAGGGTTTGCTACCGGTTGCCAAGGGTAACCGCATACCGGGTTTGCCTGTGCATGGCGTTAAGGTGGCCGCCGATTATGATGTGCTTTCCAGCCTGACCATAGGGGCCAATATGGTATTCAACAGCGGACTCTACCTGCGTGGCGATGAAGCCAATCAAGATAAACCGCTGGCCGAATATGCCTTGTTTAATCTGCACGGCGAATACCGGTTTAATTCCAATATAAGCCTGTTCAGTCGTATCGATAACCTGTTTGACCAGCGCTATAACAGCTTTGGTTTATACGGTCAGGCCGACGATGTATTGGGGGCGGGGTATGACAATGCCCGTTTTGTAGGCGTGGGTGCGCCACGCGCCGGGTGGGTTGGAGTTAAGCTGGTTTTGTAGACAGTCGCCCTGTGGAAACCCGGCAAAAGAAAAAACCCTGAACAGTCGCTGCTCCTTGCGCTTCAGGGTTTTCTTTTGTCGCCAGAATGCGGCACTTTGTGTGACTGAACGGGGGGTTGACCCGGTTCGTGGCCCGGTCGGTTTCCGTGGCGGCGAATGGGAACCGTCAGTATAGGGGTTCCCGATAAAACAACAGGATGAGTCCAATCAAAAACATGGCCGTTATGGCTATAAAACCGGCTATCTGACCTTCACGGTTTTCCTCCAGGTAGGCACTGCCTACACCTACCAAGCGCAGTTCCAGCCAGCGGCCACTGGCCATGATCACGGCCAGTACGCCCATGCTGGTATGGGTGGACTGAATCAGATATTCACTCTTGAGTTCAAACTCGGCGTGGGCGTGGGTCAGCAACAGTATGCCGCCAAAGGCGCACAGCATAGGGAACAGATAACGAAGCTTGCGGGCTTCGGGGTTGGAACGGGCGCGGATTTCCATCACACCCAGAGACATGGTCAACAGAGTGGCGATACGGTGCTGAAATACTTCGCCGTTGCCAAAGGTGCTTTCCCAAAAACCAATAGGGCCCAGTGGCCAGGTTTCTGCGTCACTGCGAAAGAATAAAAACACGCTTAAACCGACAAAGCCCACAGGCCAGTATTTGGCCCAATCGAACCGCCGGTGGTACGACAACATGGCAAACAGGCCCATCAAGGTCAGGAACAGGCCGGATACGTTGTGGTTGTAATCAGACCACTCGGTAGCGGCCAGGGAAGGAATTTTGTTCACCACGGCTACGCGCCCGGCTTCGCCCGCCAACAGTTGTTCATGCGAGGGAGAACTTAAACGCGGTACATGGGGCATGAACATTTCAACCATTTCCGATATTTGTGCCGTGAGTTCCTTAATGTCAACCGCAGGAGGCTGCGAGGACAAGGTGGCGGCGATAAACAACACCCCAATCAGAATGAAAGCCTCTGCCTCTATGTAGTAAGGAATCTTGTGCGACAAAGCCAGGTTGTCTTTGTGGCGACCCGCACTGTGGTTGAGCCAGGCAAAGCCCAAGGCAATAGCGAAGAAGATCAGCTTGGTGGAAACCAGATTGCCGTAGCCAGTCCCAAAAAAACCTTCGAAGGTTCCGATGTAAGTCCAGGCCAGTGGCAGGCCAGTCAGCACCAGTGCGGTCACTGAGCCTACCCCCAACAGGGCAAAACGGCGAATGGCATCTGGCCACAGGCTGATGGCTTCTGGGTCACGGTGGCCTAAATGCCAAAGAGCCAGCAACTGGGCGACTCCACCAAACCAGATGGCCGCCGCCAGTTGATGGATGACCGTGGTGAACATGAGGATTTCCCGGTTTTCAAACCGTCCGACTCCGTGTACCAGCCAGGCTCCGCTGATCACCAGTGGAATGGCCAGTGCGGCCGCCAGGTTCCAGAGGGGGCGTTGGGTTGGAGCCTGCATCATCCGTGGGGTGAGATAAATCAAGCCTATAGCCAATATGAAGCGCAACAGCCCAGCTTGAAACTGAACGGTAGAGAAATAAGCCTCCACAGGAAACTCACCCAGTACCGAACTGAGAATCAAGCCTTTGATGATCAGCTTGAGCCCCATCATGATCGCTAAGGCGATGGCCCCGGCACGCAGTATCTGGATGCACGCCCGGATGATGCCCGTTCCTACGGTACATTCCTGACTCCACACCCGCAGTATGACGGCACTCCAAAGGAAACTGCCGACCACCAGTGCATAGGAGATCAGTATCAATCCGCCCAGAAAATCGTCGAGAAAATTGGCCAAGCCTTGCATATACATGATTATTTACCGCCTACGCTGAATCGAATAACGCTCTCGGTGAGGTGGCCGTCAGCGGCGAACACCTTATATTTCAAGGCATAGTCGCCTGGTTCCAGGGCCGGTACAGGAATGCGAATTTCACCGGGTCTGGTTCCTTTGAGTATCTGGGCCGGTTGGTAGACATCACCTTTGGAAACCAGAAAAACTCTGGACAGGGCGATTTCTACATTGGAGTTAAAGGTGAGCAGTACGGTAGTGGGTTTGTGGGCCTTGATGGGTTCTTTGGCCAGAGACGATTCAGTCACCACGGCATGAGCGAGCACAGACCCACTGAAGCCCAGCCAGATGAGGAGCAGCGATAATCGGATAATCATGGGTGAAATAGTAGAGTTGGTGTGTAGAGGCAGGGTGTTCATCATTGTCCGGCCTTGCTTTTCAAGGCGTGTCCGGCCAGGTTTTTGCCGAGATCCCAAATGGCTCCCGGGACTTTATGGCAATCGGCAATGACGGACTCGGTGGCCCGCAGTATCCAGTCTTTATCGTGATCGTTGATGACCAAAGGCGGCAAAAACTTGACCACATTCATGCCGTGTCCGGCGACCTGGCTGAGGATGCGGTGATTTTTGAACAGCGGGATAGTCACCATTTGGCTGAACAGGCCCTTGTTGGCGGTTTCCAGCAGGCTCCAGGCTGTTTTCAGGCTCAGGCTTTTTGGTGAGCCAAACTCCAGAGCCAGCATCAAACCTTTGCCCCTGACTCCTTGCAGCAGTTCATATCGCTCGCTCATCGCGGTAAAGCCTGCCAGCAGTTCGCTACCGATACGGGCGGCATGGTCTATCAGTTTTTCTTCCTCAATGACGTGCAGTGTGGCAATGCCGGCTGCCATGGCCATATTGTTTTTGGAAAACGTCGAGCCGTGCACCACGGCTCTGTCCATGCGGTTGAACACGGCATCCATAATAGGCTGGGTCATGGCCACTGCGCCTACCGGCACAAATCCTCCCGATAAGGCCTTGGCCATCAGTATCATGTCGGGTTCGACATTCCAGTGCTCCATCGCCCAGAATTTGCCAGTACGGGCAATGCCGGTCTGAATTTCATCCATCACCAGCAAAGTGCCGTAACGGGCACACAGCCTTGCGGCTTCCGGGAGGTAGTCATCATTCGGGAAGTTCACACCCTTGCCCTTTATGGTTACGACCAAGAACTCCGCCACGTCCCGGTTGGCCAAAGCGGCTTCCAGCGCGACCAGATCGTTAAACGGCACGGAGGCGCAATCCGGCAGCAACGGCCCAAACCCTTCCCTGAAAATCTGCTCGCCGTTGAGTGATAAAGCCCCCAGCGTCAGGCCATGAAAGCCGTGCTCACAATAGAGAATTTTGTCACGCCGGGTGGTGCAACGGCTGAACTTGATGGCGGCTTCCACGGCTTCGGCACCTGAGTTGCAGAAAAACATCTTGTTGATCCGCTCAGGGCATCGGGCCAGAATTTTCTCGGCCAACAGGCCGCTGAGCAGAGAGGCATCCATTTGTACCATGTCGGGTAATTCGCTGATCAGCACTTCCTGCAAGGCCGAGATGACCGCCGGATGGTTACGACCCAGCGCGAACACCCCAAAGCCACTCAGCAAATCCAGATACTGGTTTTGTTTGTCGTCGTAGAGATAAGGGCCCTCGGCACGGGTATACACCCGGTCGTAGCCTATGGTTTTGAGTACCCGCACCATCTGGGTATTGAGGTGCTGGTCATGCAGATCGAAGTTTTGGCCGTTACGCTGACGGAGCAGTTCGGCTATGGATAATGCAGTCATGTCATTCTCGTGTGTGGGTTTGAACGTCCTAGGGTGCTGAAGGCGGGCAGTACAATCAATGAGCAAACCAGCGTCAGCATCAAACCTATGGCCAGGAGTATGCCCATGCTGGCGGTGCCTTGATGACTGGTAAAGGCCAGGCTGCTAAAGCTGAAGATGGTAGTCAAGGCACCATAAAACACACCTTGTGCTTCACTGGCTCCCAACAGATTGCGGTCGTCAGGATTCAGGTAGTGGAGTCGGTGGGCCATGTGTATGCCGTTGTCTACCCCCAGACCAAACAGCAAGGGCAAGGCGATGATGTTGGCAAAATTAAACGGCACATTCAGGGCCACAATGCTGGCCGCAGTGAACAATGAAGCCAGTAGCAAAGGCAGCAGGATTAACAGGGTGTCACGCAGGTTGCGTAAGAACAGCAGCAGCAACACCGTGGTGGCCATGAAGGCGATGACAAAAGCTTCGACAAACGCCTTGATGACTTCCTGCATGGATTCGTAATACGTCACCGGCACATCGGTGACGTTAGGATCCACCGTTTGTGCGTCGAGGATAAATGCACGCAAATTGTCGAGATTATCCAGATCGTTTTTGGAGTAAATCTGTAAACGGTACAAGCCATGGCTGCTTTTCCAGCGTTCTACCCAATCATCCGGCAGGGTTTCCAGGCTGATGCGCTCGGCTTGTAACCCTTGCACCAGACGATTGAAGCTGGGGGGCAAATTAACCAACAGGCTGTACTGAAGCTGATCCAGCAAGGTTTGGCGTTGTTCGGGTGTGCGGGTTTCGGCGTAACGGATGAAGTCATTCAGGGCTTGATTCAACGAGGCCAAAGTGCCGTCTTGGTGGTTTTGGCGGTATCGGGCCAGAACATCACGAAAAGAGGTCAAATCGTTCCAGCGGGCACCCGGTGAGGAAGGTGAGGTGGGCAGCATGGAAAGGCCCGGGCCCATAATCAGGCTCAAATCAGACAGCATGGCCAGTTTTTCGTCCTGCTGATCGGGTATCCAGTCGAATAAGGTCGTGACTTTTTCCACCGAAGGCAAGGCCAGATAACGGGCTTTTAGCTCGGCCAGTTCTGTTTCATTGTTGACGATGGACGACAGTGTCATCGGGGTGGTGTCTTGTGATTTCAGCAGATACTTATAGGTTTTGACCGAATCGGTTTCGGGGTCTCTGAGGTTGATCGGGTTGAAATCAATCGTGACGTATCTCAGGCTGAAGGCCGAGGCGATAATCAAAATCAAGGTTAAGCCGCGTATCAGTTTCGCGTGGCGTATGGGCCAGTTGGTCAGAATGAACGGAACGCCTCGATCCGTGTGGCGGGCATCAACCGTGATGGGCATGATTTTCATCAGGGCGGGCAATATCGTGAATGTCGTGCAGAGCGCGATGAACATGCTGGTTCCAGCGATGATGCCCAGTTCAGCCACCCCGGAATAGCGGGTAGGAATGTAGGCATAAAGCCCTATGGCCGCCGTCAGCGTACACAAAATCAACGAAGACCCGGTCGAGGCCAGGGTTTCCCGCATGGCATCGCGGGGAGTCATTCCCCGCAGCAGGAGCTCTCGGTAACGCAGGCAAAAATGGGAGGAATAGGCATCTCCCATGCCTATGAACAGCACCGCAAAACCTATGGAGATCAGGTTGAGTTGGCCTATGGCTACCGTGGCGAATCCCAGCGAGAAGATCAGCCCTAAAGACAAGGAAAGAAAAGTGGCCAACATCAGCCGGAATGAGCGGTAGGCGTACCAGAGGGTCAGGCTGACCGCCGCCAGCGAGGCAAAACCGGCCACCGATACGCTGTTGCTGATGGTTTGCATTTCCTCATATTCCAGCACGATTTCACCGGTTTTGCGGACGACCACATCGGATAGATACCCTTGCCGGATCTGGCTGATGATGGCATCCAGGGCCGTAATGACCGATTCAGCCGGGGTGATATCGCTGTAATCCAGCAGCGGTTTGATCATCAGAAATCGTTGTGTCACACCCAGACCGCTGGTCTGAGTGGACATGAGTTCCTGCCAGGAAAGCTGGTAAGGCCGACCTTCACGAGCGGCGGTCAGGGCATCATGCATTTTCTCCAGCAGAGGGGTTAGTTCCAGGCTGTCGGTTTCGCTGGCGGGGGCTTTGAAGGCGTCGGTGAGTATGCCCAGCAAGCCTCTCAGGCTGTAGTCCTCAGACAGTCGGCCTATGAACGGTTGGGCACTGGCCAGGCGAGTGGACAGTCGTTCCAGATCATCAAGGCCTAGATACAGCAAGCCGTTACGGTTGAAAAATTCGCCTTCATCAGGAATGTACACCGACTTGAAATGAGCGGTGTCTTGACGCAAGGCCTCACTCAAACGGGTGACGGTGGCTGAGGTTTGTTCGGGTGTTTTGCCCTCGACCAGCAAGATGATGGTGTTGGTATCTTGCGGAAATTCTGATTCCAGCCGGATGCGGTTTTTTTGAAAAGGAACTTCGGTCGAGATCATCTCCGCCGTATTGGTGTTCACCTTGAGGTGATCCAGGGTGTAGCGCAGGGTCAGTCCACTTGAAACAATGAAGAGCAATACGATAAGCCAGGGCCATTTGAGCAGATGTTCTTCCCACCAATACAAAAAGCGGATCAGGCGGGTTCCATAGGGACTGGAGGTCATGAGGGGATGTCAGGTTGGAGTCAGGTGCAAATGCCCGGACGGGTAAAATAAAAATGTTGATCCACGGCCTGTTCGTTGACGGTTTGCAGCGTTTGATGGGCGGCGGCAAAGGCCGTGCTCAGTTGTTTCAGTGCCATCCATTCGTCAGGGCGCAAGGCCGCATGCCACATCAGCTTGTGCAGACAGAGCTTGCCACTGGTATTGATGGATAGACTGACCGAGCGGGGTAAGGTCATGCTGGCCGTATCGGCTATGGCTCTAATCGCCACAAAGGGAACTTCGGAATGACGCGCTACCGCTGCAATGGCCGCGCTTTCCATATCCACAGCGACGGCGTTCGTGCGGGTGTTGAGGGCGAGTTTGTCTCTGGGGTGAGCAATCGTGCAGAGGCTTTCGGTGAGTAAGCCCCCAGCCAGAGGGAGGGTGGTCAAGGCCGCAATCAACCGCCCGCGCCACTCGGCATCTGCGGTGTACACATCACCTGTGGCTCCCAGGATAGACTCAGGGATAACCAAATGGCCAGGATGCAGTGTATCGGTCAAGGAACCGGCGGAACCCCAACTGACCAACCCACTGACACCGTGCTTCAGCAGTTTGCGTGCGGCATGGTGGGCGTTCCAGGCACCCACTCCAGACAGTATCACCCAATGGCCAGAAGCCAGTTGGGTGGGGGTGTGATGGCTAATTTTGTGCCGGGTCAGAGAGGCTCGTTCAGCCTGCAATGCAATGATGAAACCGAGAGGAGAATTCACGCCGATCAGGGATAAAGACTAGAAGTGACGGGACACCGCCGGGTGGCGGATGATTTAGAAGGCGAATGGGTTTGATGCTGGTTGTGCGTTCCGATACCGGGCCAAAGCCCAGAGCGGAAAGAATTTATCGTAACCGTGATATTTGAGGTAAAACACCTTGGGAAAACCCGGTGCCGTGAAGCCGGCATCTTTCCAGAAGCCATCCGCCTGTTGGTGGTCTAGCAGATAGGCCACGCCGCGCTCCACCGCATGGGATTTTGCTTCACCGGCGGCCAGCAAGGCCAGCAAGGCCAAGCCCGTTTGAAAGGCCGTGCTGGTATGAAACCGTCCTCGCTGATCGGCACGCTCATCGTGGTAGGTCATGTTGTCTTCACCCCAGCCACCGTCCTCGCGTTGAACACTCTTGAGCCAGGCGACCGCCCGGACTACAGCGGTGTGATCGCACGGGATTCCCACC